>JAKVCH010000291.1 GCA_022447485.1 Polyangiaceae bacterium
CACCATCGAGGAATACACGCAAGCAAGACTCAGAATTGTCTGCAATAAGATTTTTACTCCACAGTGCGTATCGCTCTTTGATTTTGTCTGCACTGCAGTTCGGGAGATGGGAAAAACGCTCCGCTTCGAAAGCTTTAAAATCATCTGCATTCACCGAAAAAGGCGCCTCATCCGCGAACTTGACCTGGAGATTGTCTAGACTCGGTGTCGAGACGAGTCCTCTGAGCTTCACCTTGAATCGGATTTGTGTATCGACGTGGAAGAAACCAAGAGCATTCAGCTGATGGGGATTCATGACGCTACCGCGAACTGCTCGAGCTTCCACCCAAGCATAAGGCGCGCATTGTGCGTCGACCTCATTGGGGGAAAGCGTCATGAGATCTTCGGCCTGAACGACGCCCACCGCGCCGCCCCACCATTCACTATTAAACTCGTGTTTTCTGATCATGACTCGATTCTTCGCAAAAGAGTGCTTTCCAAAATTCCATGCCATCCCAAACGGGACCGAAGTGATGCATCTGCTCGACAGGCACGAACCTTTTGACTTGAGTCCCTTCCAAGTGCTCGGCAACTTCCTTTTGTCGAGCCTCTGACATCACAAAGCCGATGGTTTGAATGTTGTCCGGAAGCGCAGCCGTGGCTTCGTCAAGGCTAGCACCAGAAATAGGTAAATGTAGATGCCCAGAAGGCAGCTCTGCGTCTGCGGGCCCGACCGAAATCACAGCTTTATTGCGCGCGACCAGCCAAGCATTCCATTGCTTTGCGCGGGCCAACTGAAGAGACAACACATTGTCGGAGGCAATGT
The DNA here is from genome assembly GCA_022447485.1 of Polyangiaceae bacterium. GTDB lineage: Bacteria > Myxococcota_A > Polyangia > Polyangiales > Polyangiaceae > NIC37A-2. The sequence continues at coordinate 806 of JAKVCH010000291.1, forward strand.
GCATCTCGACATCTTTCCTGATCGTTTTGGGCCAATATTCAGTCAGCCGTTCAGCAAGTTCAAGACAATCTGCTTCGGTACCATCGAGGATAGTTAAGCATTGTGGCGAGGTACAACCCGCCCGCCCGTAGATCGAAAAAACCTTGATGATCATTTGAATCACGTCATCAGTGAGTTCTTCTTTCAAACACCAGATTCTCGACTGCTTATCCGAAAATGAGAAGTTGATAGCGTCGGGCCGACTTGGAAGATCAGCGATAGCTCGACAGCCACTGTCGGAGCCGAAAGCCATTTTAATATTGGCCCATTGACTCAATCTTTTCAGTCGAGGATCCCCGCGACCGATGCGCATCAAAACAAGTTTGTTCTCGAGCCAAGACTTCAAGGGGCCTTCTGCAGTGTTTGTGAGGGCCCATTGAGAAAGGACTTCACAGAGATTCTCACTCCGCGAGCCGATTTTTACGTGGAGAGCACTACCAGTAATGCTGACCAGAATCATCACCAAAGGCCCTAGCAAACTAACATTATTCGGCAGCCACAAGGCGACGTTATCTCGTATTGTCAGTGTTTCGGTTATAGCCTGTTCACCGACTAATCGCTTGCCAAAGGTAGACTCATAAACCCCGTTCAGAGACTCGCTGCTCATGAATGAAATCAAGTAGGCCCATTCATCGCGAGTAAAGCCATCGGGAATCTCACGAATCATAGCTGTTCGGAGGCTAGACCAAGCCTGAACCATTGCATCGAGGTCAAAAGGCAATTTCACGCCCGTCACTGTACCCGCGCTTTGAAAAACGACCGTGTTGACAGACTGCTCAGACATTCGAGCACCCTCGCGTTTCGGCCTTGGGGATTCTACCTAGAAGCTCAAACCGTTTTCCTTTTCTTCCGCATCCACACTCGCCCTGAAGAAGCCGCCCCATGTCTTCAGTGAGCACGCTATGATACGGCGCACCATGGGCAAGGACGTTCATCAATTGTAGTTGTCCGGGACCATCGTGAATCGGCTTTAAGGTCCAGGGGTCTCGAACAATCACGTCTGCCCAGAGAGGCACGTGGCGCGAACCGTGGGAACATAAGGGATAAATAATCCCAACTTGCTCAACGAGACCATAATAGTCGATCACTTGAGAGGCATTACCGAGGTTCTCTAATAGAGCGGCATGAAAGGAATCAAAATGAACTTTTGAAGCCTCTAACTTTTTCCAGCCACCGCTATGTACGAATTGAATATTCTTACCCTTTAACGCTGCTTTTACGTTGTTGGGGATCTTCGCCTGCCCCCACGCCAGCCATAAAACCCAAGTAAAACCATAAACCAGAATGTCGTCATGGTTCTCTAAGACCTTGAGCAGAGTCTCCCACTGCATTGTGCTTGGATCATGAATGTCTTTCAGTAGGAAGTGAATTTCTGTTGAGAGTGGTTGTAACCCTAAAGCTGCGGCAATGCGGGCCGAAACCTTGCCTCGACTTCGCAGCGATGCCGCGCTGTCTAAAATCAATAGAGGGCGCCTCTCTTCTCCGACAAAGTCTTTCAAGATGCGAATTACGCTTTTGCTTTGTAGCTCAGAACTTGTTTTGTCGAGAGATATCACACTGGAAACACCGCTCGAGGTTGCAGACGACAAGAGGTTCCGTTGGTGAGTGATATGATCTGATTCTGTTTTCAACGCGATGTTTTTAAACATCCCAACGTGGACGAAAGGCAGCTCTTCGATGCTAGGAAACTCTCGTCCCGCAATCATGGCACCATAGGGCAAACATCCTTGTTGGTGATGTCGCGTGAGAGCCTGCATCTCCGCCAAAAACCGAGCATCGTTTCTTTGGCTGTATGGCTTCATGTTTAAAAGGTCACTCAAGTGAAGTCTTCCGCTAAAAAGAATTGAATATCTTTACGCCGTACCATCGCATGGTTCGTTCGCGTCAGTGGGTTCCGCAAAACGCTCAGCCAATTCGCTTCGAGGTGGGGCAAAAGTTGCTGAAAGGCTTCTTGGTCGAAGAGACTTGTCCAAACGCCCTCTGCCTGCTGCTGGTCGATAGATTGAGCCTTGGCAAAGTCGCTCCATTTTGAAGAGGACTGTTGACATAATTTCATGACCGGCAAGATGAGAATCGAGCATAATTTGGCGTGGCCCCAACCATCGTCAGGATGTGCTTTACGTAACGTGGGCTCAAGAGCATGAGCTATTCCGTGAATCAGGCCAACGCTTGAGCTTGATTGCAGCCGACATGCGCGAGCGCTTAGCTCAAACCATGCGATATCTTTACTGAGCTTTGTGGTGAGCATCTCCTTTATCAACAGAGCCCCTTCATTTCGCAGCTCTTCGCTGGCGAGAGGCGAAAGAGCACCTTCTAAGACATGGGACCATGCATCGCCACAACCATAATGAGCCAAGTGCTCCGGAAGAGCTTTGACCAGGTCTGGAAGAATAACCCATGCGTCAGGAATGAATGCGTCGTCGACTGCGAACTCTTTCTTCCCATTTTCCGTGCTCACCACCACCGGAGAAACTTCAGCGCCACTGCCCCACAATGAAGGGATAGCGACCAGCTGGCTCGATGGCAGATGCTGGTGCTTATACATCTTCGCTGCGTCCATGAGAGCACCGCCGCCGACGACCACCAGCGCTGCAGTGTCTTGGGGGATAGCATCGAAGGTACTGTAGTGGGGATAAGGAAGCAGTTCTCTGGCAACAGACGCTGTCGAAGGTGACGCTACCACAGCGATAGGCCTCTCAGCTTTTTGTTGAAGTTCGTCGAGCGACCAGGATTGAGGCTTATCCGTCAAAGGTGATTCCTTTTGACGTCAGGATTGTGATGATATCTTGAACACTTTCGATGCTAGTCGCTTCTTCTGGTGTGAAGTGGTACCCAAATTCATCTTTAATCCCGACTGCCATGGCTACGATACCTAAGGAGTCCCACGTCTCAACATCAGCTCTTTTTAGCTCGAGGGAGAACTCTTCGGGCTCTAACAGAAAGACTTCAGTGAGTAGCTCAGAAAGCTTGTCAATATTATTGACCATTATTTTGCTCTTGATGAATCTATTTTAAATGCGTTGGGCCCAATGGGTCGTTGTATTTTCAAGTTTGGCTGCCGCCTGGAGGTCTTCCTTACCATTATTCAATAAAGGTATCGAAGGGGTACTTTCAATTCGTAGAGGCCAATGAGTTCGCGGGTAACTCGCTCGAAAACGCCGCAGAATCGAGGTAATCAACGCCTGGTCAGGTTCAGGAGAGAGCAGCAAGACGTGACCTTGCTCCCCTTGAGGATCAGCTTCCTTGTAAAATAGAGCTTGTCCTTCCCAGACTTCTTTCACTGTGCGAAGTAATTGAGGCAGGGAAATTTTTTCTCCGTAGCGTTTGAAGACCTGATTGGCTCTACCGTGAAGGCGTAAATTGCCATCCAAGTCTAATTCACCTTTATCACCACTAGCGAGCCACTGATCGTCTGTAAAAGCCTCAAACATGCCATTGGCAATTTGGCCTTCGGCTCGATAGATACTTTGGAATTCTACATTGCCGCCTTCGGAAATCCGCAGCTGAACTCCCGGAAGCGCCTGGCCCACCTGGTGGGCCTCGGATGAGTCTTGTGCTTTCCTGATGGTGAGCCGAGGCATGGCTTCCGCACAGCCGTAATTATTAAAAATCTGTGCGTGAGGAAATGTTTGACGAATGAACTCGAGATCGTTCTGAGGGAAAGGTCCGCCGGCAAAGTGTAGGCGAATCACCTGTTCAAATTGATGATTCCGAAAGTATTGACGAAATATCGGAATCTGTGCACCAACCATACAAATCATCGATTGATTCGAATCTTCCAAGGCTTGAGCAAGCATCTTCGGGTTGCTCAAGCCTTCTGTGAGCGTCAACTTGCGGTTAAAAACTTTTGCCCATAACCATTGATTCACAAAGGCAAAAGAGTACGTCAGCGGCAAAAGGACCAGCGTCTCTTGAACGGACTCGCTCTCTTGTAATTCGTGAAGAGTCCGCACGAGTTGCTCACTTCGTTTTTTATTGCCA
>JAKVCH010000292.1 GCA_022447485.1 Polyangiaceae bacterium
CATTCTCATCCCGAAACTATAATAGCGCTCAGGGGAATAGAGCCGAAAGGCGTAAGTGCGGCTCAGCCAATAGAGAATGACCGCGCCCACCGCAAACGACCACGCATAGCTCGGTATACGGCCCCAGGCGAAAAACGGAATCAGTAAGAGAATCGCTGCTATGGTAACAGCCGTCATCTTCTTGTCTTGGGCAGCCCAGGTCTTGAGCTGGGGCCAAGGCGAGCTCCCCCGCGGCCGGTAAGCATCGACATAGGCGTCACCCAACGCGCGCACAGGATCCGCAAATGGCAGAATCCAGAGACGCCCCTTACGGCCAAAAGCAGGCTCCTTTCGTGCTTCTTCTAAGGTGTGAATTCTTCCTCGTTCTTCCCCGCCAAGAGTGGCAGGCAAGACAAAGACGAAACAGGCGACGACCACCAGCGCATAGCGTCGCAGGCGTCGCAAAACGACAGACCAGGGCAAGCGCCCGCTATTTCGCAGGGCGAATAGGCCTTCCGCCGCCAAGATCATCAGCATCACTGAGGGGTAAGTCAGAGCCGCTAATAAGGGCGCAGCAGCTCGCACTTTGCGCTTCTGGGCAATCACGCCCGACAGCCAAAGGGCAAAGAGAGGGAAACCAAAAGCTCGAGGGAGCCCCCCGGCTACGCGATTGATCGCAAACCAATCATGGGCGAATAGAAAGAGTAAGACGCATCCTCCCGCTAATCCTGCGCGCCGGGAGCGAGCTAGAACCCAAGCTGCATAGAGTAAAATTGAGAGGGCCACGCCCTGAACAATTTTTGCCGCGACGAATATGTCTACCACGGGGACCAAGAAGCGGTAGAGGACGAAGACTCCCGGTGGCATAAAGCCGAGCATCTCGGTGGCGATAGGATCATCAGCGAGAGCATCGGCCGCGCCATAACGATGAAATGGAAAAAGCGCCGTGCGGGCATCGTCGTTCTGTAGCTGGGGATCGGTCAGCATCGGCCAATTGCCGTTCACCCACGTAGCTAGATAAGCCCCAACAACGCCGAGTAAACAAAGCCAGCTCAACCACTGCCACTGAACGCTGCCAGGAAAATAGGCAGAGGCTTTCCAATTTCGGGGCAGTCGCCAACTCATGAGGCGCTTCTAGATCGCATTGGCAAGGGAGACCAGGGCAGCACCGCTAGGTCGAAGCAAAGAATTTCGCAAAAGCTGAGAAAGACGCCTGTTGCTCAAGCAAAGAAGCCTATTGCTGAAGTACCGAGATGAATTTCACCCACGCGAGAGCGGTGCGGCTCAACTTTCGGCATCGACCAGCCAACAACGAGCCTCACGACCAGCTTTCAATTCGAGAAGGGGAGGGTCAGTGGAGCAACGTGCTAGGGCTTGGCCACATCGTGGATGAAAGCGACAGCCAGCCGGAGGCGATGCTGGCGAAGGCAAGTCTCCTAATACGCGAGCCTGCACCCGTGGCTGATCGGGGTCGGGCGAGGGCACTGCCGCCAGTAGGCCTTGAGTGTAAGGATGCTCGGGCTTGGCAAATAGCTCCGTGCTCGGCGCCTGCTCCACAATCTGCCCCAAGTACATCACGGCTACATCGTGAGCCAAAAACCTCACCACAGAGAGGTCATGGGTGATAAAAAGATAGGCCAGGCTTAATTCTTCTTGTAGCTCACTGAGTAGGTTGAGAATTTGGGCCTGTATCGAGACGTCGAGAGCAGAAACGGCTTCATCGCAAATCAATACTTGTGGCTCAACAGCCAAGGCTCGAGCGATGCCAATTCGCTGACGTTGTCCTCCTGAAAACTCATGAGGAAAACGGTCGAGCTGCTCCGGTAAAAGCTGCACTCGGCTCATCGCGGCAGCAACGCGATCTTCTAACTCACCAGGGTTTTTGCAGATCCCGAAAGACTTTAAGCCTTCACTGAGGATCTGCCTCACCCGCATTCGGGGGTTCAAGCTCGTCATGGGGTCTTGGAAAACCATCTGAACTTTTTGCCTCAACGGCTGCAACTCTTTCTCAGACAGCTGCAACAACTCCTGCCCTTCCAACTGAATACTGCCTGCTGTTGGCTCCACGAGACGCAACACCGAGCGCCCTACGGTCGTCTTGCCGCAGCCTGATTCGCCGACCAAGGCCAAAGTCTGCCCTGCAGAAAGGTCAAAACTTAAACCGTCAACAGCGCGCACCGCTCCTACCTGACGACGCAACAGGCCGCGACGAATAGGAAAATATGTCTTCAGGTCACGAACGCGCAAAAGAGGTGTCGTGGGCGCACTCATGATGGCTCCTCCACTGCATAACAAGCGCAACAATGATTCCCTTCGCCCTGAAGCTCCAGGTCGTTTGCCTCAGAGCTCCCCTCGAGTCCCACAGGAAGAAGCGTCGGAACGCTCTCAGCACAAACCTCCATTGCTCGATCGCATCTCGGCCGAAAGCGACAGCCCCCAGGCCAATGAACAGGCGCCGGGACGATGCCTGCAATTTCATGCAAACGCTGACCTCGCTCTGCCCGCCCAGGAAGGGCGCCAAGAAGACCTTGAGTATAAGGATGCTGGGGGAACTTCAGAACGCGACGCCTGGACCCAGTCTCAATCACCCTTCCCGCATACATCACGGCGATATCGTCAGCGATTTGATTCACAACGCCTAAATCGTGAGTGATCAGTAAAATTGCGGTCTTTGTCTCCGTCATCAGCTCCCGCATTAGTTCAATAATTTGAGCCTGAATCGTCACATCAAGCGCCGTCGTTGGTTCGTCGGCTATCAATACTCGGGGCTTCAAGACGAGAGCCATCGCGATCATCACCCTTTGCTTCAGGCCACCGGAGAGCTGATGCGGGAAGGCCTCAACCCGACTCTCCGCATCGGGAATTCCCACCTGACGAAAGATCTCAATCACTCGAGCTCGGGCAGCTCTTTTCGACACCTTCTCATGAATACGAATCGCCTCAATGACTTGCTCACCCACGCGCGTCACTGGGTTCAAGCTCGTCATCGGTTCCTGAAAGATCATCCCCATCTTCTTGCCTCGAAGGCTGCGCATCTGAGGAACCGATAGGGAACGTAGGCCTTCTCCTTCGAGAAAAATATCGCCGCCTGTGATACTCCCCGGTTGGGGAATTAATCGCATCAGAGAAAGAGCGGTCATCGACTTACCGCAACCTGATTCGCCCACCAAGGCGAGGCAGCGACCTGGATGCAGGGCAAAGCTGACGCCATCCACAATCGGAACGTCTTTGCCTCCAAGAGGAAAGCTCGTCTGTAGCCCCTCCACCTTTAAAACTGGCTCTTCGCTCATGAGTGATCCCCTGAAATGGTCCGCGGATCGAGCACATCTCGGAGCGCATCCCCTACACGATTGACCGCGAGTAAAAGGGAGAAAAGCGCCACGCCAGCAGCTCCAATATTCCACCAGATCACCGGCTGGCGGCTGAGCTCGTCTTTTGCTTGGGCGATCATTTGGCCCCAGCTACCATCCACTCCAATTCCTAACCAAGCCAATGTCGCTTCAGCGAGCACTAGACCGGAGAACATTAATACAAATGTGATCACCACGAGATGCATTAAATTCGGCAAAATATGGGTTAACAAGATACGACGATGGCTCACCCCCAACGAACGGGCTGCGAGCACATAATCGAGTTCGCGTAACTTCATTGTTTCGCCTCGAGTGAGGCGGCTCAACCCCACCCAACTCGTCACGCCAAGCGCCACGCAGACAGAAAATGTGCTCTTGCCCAAGGCCATGATCAACGCCACCAAGAGTAAAATACTCGGCATGGACGCCAAAGTACTCATCACAAAGAAGATGATATCGTCGAGCCGCCCCCCATAATAACCCGCCAACATTCCAAAGAAGAGCGCTAAAGGAATTGCAATCGCGCTCGTGAGCCCTCCTATCAGCAGAGCAACCTTTGCCCCTTTTAATAGGGCATAGACAACATCTTGACCGAGGATATTCGTCCCTAAGGGGTGTGCTCCTGGATGCACTAGAGGGCTATGGTCGTAAAATTCCTCCTGAGCAAAAGGAGCTGAGTAGCTCTTTTCGCGACTCCCTGAGAAGGCACGGTCGAGAAGACTACGAGCCTCCATGGCCGCGACTTTATCCTCTCCCGCACCCTCGCCACCCACCCACTCAATCGAGTCCAAAATGGCGACCGAGAAAAATAGCCCCAGTACAATTACAGAAAAGCGACGGCGACGAAGGACCGTAGCGAAAGCCCGGGCCCAAATCGGATGGGAGCGAATCTTCAGAGCTGCCCCGACCACACAGAGAAGGGAAAATAGCGTCAATAAATTCGAAGTCAGGGCGTCTCGAGCCGCACCTGGTTCGAGAAGAGACTGAAGTGTGTCCATCACGACAACCTCACCCGAGGGTCGACGAGGGTGTAGCTGATATCCGTGAGGATCTGACCGACAATAAAGAGCACCGAGCCCAGAAAGACCATAGCTCGAAGGGTCGCAAAATCGTTGGCGCTAATCGCCTCAAACGTCAGGGAACCTAAACCTGGTATACCAAAGCCCGCTTCGAGCAGCAGGGAGCCAGTGAAAAGAAAGGGGATCGCCATGACCACATTCGTGAGTACTGGAATCAAAGCGTTCTTCAGCACATGGCGACCCATAATAGCAAACTCCCCCGCTCCTTTAGCTCGAGCGGTACGTACGAAGTCTTTATGAATCTCTTCGATGAATACAGTTCGATAAAAACGTACATCGCTACCGAGCTGAGAAATCACACCCACAATCACCGGTAGGGCAATGAAGCGCCAAATCAAACTAGGGTGTGGGTCAAAGCCACTCACCGGGTACCAGCGTAATAACTCGCCAAGGAGAAACTGAGCCCCAATAATGTAA
>JAKVCH010000293.1 GCA_022447485.1 Polyangiaceae bacterium
TTGGTTGGCGCGCCACGCAGAGAGACCAATCCCTCCCTCTGCATTCTGGGCATGAGTGACCGCGAGCTGTTGTCCGTCGGGCGAAAACTCAGGGTGGATGCCCATCCCCTCTGTGCCGAATGGATTATTTGCATCGGTGGTTTCAATTTTACTGATCACCGTGTCGTTCGATTGCGCATCACGTATTTCCAAAAAGATTGGCCAAAGGTTATCGTTTTCGTCGATCCGAGTACCGTTGACGGCCATCAAAGAGCCGTCGGGACTCAGGGCGACATTATTCCCCAAATTGTCGATGGGACCTTGTCCGTCCCACGCACTATCGTGAACGTGCTTGGCGGCATAAGGACTCGTGCCTTTTGTTGGTTGGATGGCCGCTAGCTCGGGATCGAGAGTCGAGGTCGTCTGAATACCGGTAACATTTTCTCCTTCATGGGGGCCCACGGCAAAAGCAATTGTTGAACCATCGCGGCTGACGCTATGGCAAGCAACGCATTCGTAATCCACGTTTTTGCCCGGCACGATAAAATCGACAGCGCGTTCCGAACCAAAAGAGGCGCGTTTGATCACTTCGCTGATGCTCGCCCAATAATAGAGCGCCCCAAAGACAGGTTCAGGTGAGAACTGAATTGATAAGGGCTCACTTGCTGTGAACTCCGTACCGTCCGAGGCGATTAATTCAAACTGCACCTCCTTGCCGGCAAATTCGCGGCCGAGCTGTTTCCATTCAATTTGAGGGAGTTCGACAGTGCAGAAACGATCGTTTTGACATTCTGGGGCGAGGTAGAGGTGAAACTCGCGGCCTTCTCCACTTGCCTTGACCAATGTATTGGTGAAACGGCTGGTGTCTTCCCATTGAAATTCAATGAAGGTCTAGTTGCCGGGGAACATGGCTTGGGGGGTGTTGTAGTACCAAGAGATGCGCCCTTCACTGCTCGGTAAATTATCGAGGGTGCTCGCGAAGAGCTGGAAGTCTTCTTCACTGACCTCCGCCGCGCGATAGGTGGGTGATCCACTGGCATCCTCGAGCTTGAAGCCGTCGTAGACGGCTGCAACTTGAACATTCAGACCGCCGGAATTGCCGCTACCGGGAGTACTGCCCAAGTCTCCCAGCTGGAGGTCGCTTGAAGAGTTATCGGTCGCAGGTGGAGCGGTATCGATCTCGATCGCGGTTTCTTTATTCTTTGAAGTACTGCCACAAGCAGCAGCAGCAGATGCTGCGAGTAGGCACGAGAGGCCGATGATTGTCAGAGGGCGCGACATAGGTTCTCCATTCATTGGGTCTTTCGAGCGATATTTTGCAAAAATCGCCCCTCAAGATCTTTGGTTGCGCTTTCATGTTACCTGCTGGAAACCTTCTTGGCACCATGAGTTAGTGGAGAGAGGTCATTTCTGTAGGTAAAGGGGCGACTCTTATCCGTCGCGACCAACACTTTTCAGCAGAGGTTGATTCAGAGTTCAGAAGACCTGAACAATCAACTAAGTTTTCGCCACGCTTCTCTACCGAGAGCGAATTGTTAATTGAGTTTACGGTCGAACGAGCGGGTGCGTCGTTGAACGATCGCCATCGAAACGCTGATCAGAAGAATGGTCATCAGGGTAAGTAAGAGGGGTGGGCCCCAGGATGGCATTGATGAACCAAACCCTAAGGAGCCGGGCAGGCTTTGACTTTCGACTTGTGCCCGAGCGCAATCAAAGACCTGATTGATGATGAAGTCGGGAGGTGAATCTGCGCTGCCTTTCACGGGGATGTGCCAAGCGGCGTCAGTGCCCTCGAAGTTTCGCAGGCTGCGTAGACTTGCTTCGAAACCCCAACGCGTGGGCATGAGCATCATCGGCCATTTGAGAGCGTGGTTCGTGCTGAGGGGGACAATCAGTCCACCGAGAATGACCTGGGGAATTAAGGTGAGCGGGGTCAATGCTGTCGCGGCCTGATCACTGGAGACGAGAGAGCTGAGTACGAGCCCCGACGCGACTGACGTCCAAGCCGTGAGGGTGCAAATGCCTGTCAGTTGGAGAAAGCTAGGCCAGCCTCCTTCGATGGCTAGACACGGAAAGACGATAGCGAGGAGTGTGCAACATTGAATTAGGCAGAGACCCGCTAAGACAATGAACTTGGAGAAAACGTATTGACGTATTCCAAGACTCATATGTGCCTCACGCTCTAAAATAGCTCGCTCTTTGACAATCTCTCGTGCTGCATTACTTGTTCCGAACCACACCGCAGAGATAATGAGGAAGAAGAGGGCTGGGGCGTGGTCGGCACCAGCTTTGAAACTGGTCAGAGAAAATTGACCTAGGTTTCCGCCAGTTCGTTGACTGAGCTCAGAGAGCGCCGCGACGCAAAATGCAGGTATTGATTGTTTTTGTGGACCAAATACTAGAGCGAGAAGAAGGCCAATCAGAGGTGCCTGGGCCAGTAAGATACCCGTTACCCAGCGGTCACGCTTTTTGATTTTTGCATAGCGCTCGATCAACAGACCAAGCTGGAGCCGGGCAGATGGCCGCTTTTGAATTGTGGGCGGAGAGCTCGAAGGTGCCTCGGGGCTACGACCAGAAGCCTTCATTTCTTGAGCGATCTCGGAGCTTTGATACTCGCGATGATATTTCTCGGCCACTCCCTTCTCGCTGCGCTGGCGGTCCTCTGAGGTGCTTCCGCGCAGGCGTGCAAAGGCACGAGCCCGGCGTTCTGCCAACTCGGCGAAAATATCCCGCGGGTTATCGATCCCGATTTGCTCCTCCTGGGGACGCCAGCCCTCAAAGAAGCTGTAAGCCTGCTGAGTGGGTCCAAAATAGAGGGGCAGCCCCCCTCGGCCGAGAATCAATGCCAGGTTGAACCTTTCGAATTCGTCTTTCGCCGGCTGATGGACTGTCGCGATAATCGTTTTTCCAGAGCCTCTCGCGAGCTGGGCGAGTAGCTCAATCAGGGCGGTGGTATCATCTGCGGCCAAACCGCTTGTCGGTTCGTCCAAAAAGAGCATGGCAGGGTCAGTGACCAATTCCAGGGCGATATTGACTCTTTTACGTTGTCCGCCGCTCAATACTTTTGCCTCAGGCTTACCAATTTGTAGATGTTGCAGCGCGACGAGCCCGAGGGCTTCTAGGGTTTGATCTATGCGCCCATTGACTTCTTCCGGACTAAAGTCTGCGGGGAGTCGAAGGCGAGCGCTGTAGGAGATAGCTTCCCGAACTGTTAGTTCAGGGTGGACCAGGTCATCTTGAGGCACGTAGCCAACTGCACCGCGTAGGGCATGCGCGACTACGGAAATATCCTCTCCATTGATGCGTACAGCCCCTGCGGTAGCCGTGCTTCTTCCTGTGAGAAGGTTGAGAAGAGTTGTTTTTCCGGAGCCACTCGGCCCCATCAGGGCAATAAAGTCTCCTGGTAAGGCGCGAAAGTTGACGTGCTTCAGAAGAGTTACTTGACGGCTAGGGTCGGCTCTATCTCGGACGGCGTACCCCAATTGAGCGGCTTCGACCTCGTAGAGAGCCTTGGCACTCCAATCTTCGTTGCTATCGACAATGACATCGAGATGCTTCTCGGAGCGTCGTAGGCGAGCCGATAGTGCACCCAGACGAAAACATTCATTCTCCGAGATTTCTGCTTTGCCTTGCGGCTTGAGCCTGGAGCCGCGCACAAAAACCCCGAGTTCGCTATCGAGATCCTCCAGTAAAAAACGTCCATCTAATATGCTGACTCGGGCATGAAACGCCGATAGCTGAGGGTAATCTAGAACAAGATCGCATTCCGGCGAGCGTCCGAGTGAGTATTGCTTCGCCCCTTCCATTTGGACGGTACCGAGGACCGTGGGGTGTTTGGCGCCCTGCCGGGTGCGGAGCTTTTGGGCAGCTTGGGTACGGACTGCGATCGTTTGGGTTCGGGTCCGTGTTGCTTCATGCTGTAGCGTACCTAGCTCTTGGTGCAGTTGGAGCAGGAAGTTGAATGCAACAGGGAGAGGGCCAACCCACAACACTCCCTCGCTGGCCACTTTGACCTTTCTTTTGGGTTCGATTCTCTCTTCCTGGATGAAGGTTCCGCTTGTTGAGTTCTGATCTTCAACTTCATTGTCGGCGATGATGACTTTGAGATGGAGTCCCGATACTCCGGGGCTAGCGAGGACTAGGTGAACTCGCTCGGGGTCACGCCCAAGAAGGAGCTCTCGACCGTCAAAAGGCAGGTGCCCTCGACTCATGAGCATGCTGCTGATTGCAGGATGGGCGACGTTGAGGCGATGTCCACGAATGGTGATGCCCGGTCGAAAATCAAATTGCAGGGGCTCCTGAGCGGCTAGGGCGCGCCCATCGAGAAAAATACGGCCCTCGCCAAGGGGCAGAAGGATTAAGGAACCTCCACCCTCGTGAATGATATCTCCATCGACGATTTGAGGGTCCTCATGAGTTCGATCCCCAGGAACAATAATATCGCAGGCCTGGTCTCGACCAATCGAGATTGTTTGGCGGCCAAGTCGTCCTAGAAGGCTCATTGGTCGATTAAACTCACTTTCAGGTGGATCGGGCCGAGTTCTAATTCATCGCCCTCCTTGAGCTCCTGCCATTCTCCCGGCTCAAGACGCACGCTCTCCAAGCGCGTGCCAGCACTGCTGCCTTCATCTCGAACATGCAGGAGGCCATTTTGCAGACGCAGACTAGCGTGGAGGCCACTCACCTGAGGGTCTTTGAGGAGCGCGGTAGCGCGCGAGGGGTCGCGACCGATTTTCAGGATTTTACCGTCCAACACGGTGAGCCGGACATCGTCACCGATCAACGCTGCGCGGACCTTTCGAGACCCTTTTTCGAGAGAGGCGTAGGAGAGAGGCGCCGG
>JAKVCH010000294.1 GCA_022447485.1 Polyangiaceae bacterium
GGTGTTGACTCGAGAAAGGTATTTGACCGCCATGAACTCTCTATTGAGTCTCGTTAAGGAAGATCCTCGAGTCAAAGATGTTGCAGCCAAGATCAATGAGCCTCGTCTATTGCTTCAAGAGGCAGCGGCTTCGCCGGTAGCCGATGCTGGGGGCGAGAGAGTGAGTGCTGACACTTCTTTGGAGAGTCAGGAGTCGACTACTGCTGAGACCGACGAGGCAGAGGTCGGTGATCTTCCTCCTTTGGATCCTGACGAAGAGGCTTTGGCTGCTCTAAACGATTAGCCTTCTCGATAAAATCGAGGGACTCGTCGTGATATATTGGTGAGAACTTCCCAAGAGATGGTCTCACTCCATTTCGCGAGTTCGGTGGCTCGAATTGCGTCTTATTGATGGCTATGAAGACCGCTCTGCTCTCCAAGAATCACCACTTCATCTCCTACGGCGACTGGACCATTTGTCGTCAAATCGAGCATGGTAATATCCATGCTGAGAACACCAGCAATTTTGGCTCGTTGACCGTTGACCAAGAAAGCGCCGGTTTTCCAAATACGTCGACTGAGTCCATCTGCATAGCCGATGGGCACAGTTGCAACGAGTCGGCGTTCAGGCGCCGTGTAGCAACCGCCGTAGCCGACAGTGTCTCCCTTTTGTAATTCTCTTAGAGCGATGATTTTACTTGTGATTCGAAGTACCGGTTTGAGGTGCGGCGTTTCCTGTCGCTCGGTTTCAGCGAATTGCTGGAGGAGAGGGTCGACACCAAAAATAGCCAGACCGGGACGAATTAAGTCAAAATGGGCCGTTGTGCTTCGAAGCGCAGCCGCACTGTTCGCAAGGTGTTTGATCGGCGGTTCAATTCCCTCCCGGGTAAAAACGTCGAGGGCTTCTTGATAGCGTTGGAGGGGTTCGGCGAGTGCCTCAGGAGAAGGGTCGTCGGCCCGGGCGAGATGACTCATCAAGCCTTCGACTTCTATTTGTCTGTTTTGTAGGAGCAGCTGAGCCATCGTCTGGCATTCTGCGCGGGGCACGCCGAGGCGTCCCATACCCGTATCGACCTTGAGGTGAATCGGGAGTCGATTCTCTGGATGATATTTCAGGGCATTGGCCAAGGCCTGGACTTGTCCTGCTTCATGCAGAACGGGGGTCAGGCGATGAAAGACGCATTCGCGGAAGGCTGAGCCGTAAAAACCACCCATCACGAGAATCGGCGCATTGATGCCGGCTTCGCGGAGCTCAATTCCCTCTTCTATCAGGGAAACACAAAATCCGTCGGCGCCAGCGCGTTCCAGAGTGCGTGCGACAGCCTTACTGCCATGGCCATAGCCGTCTGCTTTAATCACTGGCCAAATAGCAGCGTGGGGAACGACCTTGCGCAGGGCGTGGAGATTATGTCGTAGGTTGCCCAAGTGAACATCTGCACGAGTCGGCCGAACCACATCTGACGGGAGAGTCCGTTGAGGCTGAAATACCCGGGGCACTGAGCCGTGGACGGGCGAAGTTGTGCTTTCCGGCTCGTCTTTGCTTTGAAGTACTGGGGAAGCTGGGTTGGCTGAAGAAATGGTCACGCGCCCCCTAGGGTGCTCTGAGAAGGGGGCTTGAGCAAGCTGAGGGCGATAATTTCATTCGCTCAGGCTGTCTTGTTCTTCGAAGTGCGAATCTTTCCCCGATGCGCCATCGGCGATGGCTTCATCCGCCGACGCGATGGGCTGATTCACACGCCGTTGTCTGCTGCAATTTGGGTCAGTCTTATTGAGCTGACGGTCCAGTCTCGATCGATGTTGGCGCGTGCCGGCTTTTGATTCTACCTGGGATGGGTCTCTTCATCGATGAAGAGTGGTCGCTACGCCAAACCGGAGAACTACTGGATGAACTTCAGCTCTGAGATTGCAAATTCGAAAGGGGTATCTTCCGGCGCGACTTGAAAGATAATGGAGCGTAGACGAGCCGGATCAAAAGTGGTTTCGGAGCCAAATTCATGCTGCACTAATTCATCGAAGTTGACGCGATAACGAGCCCTTTGCGCACCTATTTCGATGCTTTTTCGATGATTCGCGTAGCAGCCCTGGGTGCAGGTCCCGCCTTCTTTGATTGGCACAACGTCCACCGTTTGGATGCTCACATTGACTCGTGCTGGGCCGACTGCCTCGAATTCAATGCCCTGATAAACGGAGGCATCATAATAAGAGCCTCCGGCCAAGGTGACGCCAATGGAAGCACCCCAATCATTGAATCGGCTCCCTGAAGTCCGAATCTCGGCTGGTGTATGAGGTTTTTCTGCCCAAGTCCAAGAAGCAATCGTTCTTGGTTGCTGAATTCCACTACCATCATTTTCAATGAACCAGGTTCCAAAGCGTCCCTCTACCTCTTGAGGCTTGAGCTTCCGATCTTCTATGGCGTCGATTCGAGGCTGATTTCCTTGGCCGCGTGGCGCGTTGACACAAGGGTCCTCTCCGGGAGCAAGTTGGGGGGCTGCTGCATTTTTGCCAGTGGCATTGCCTGGTCCACCCGCTTGGTTTTTCGAGGGGGAGAGGCGCTCTCCTTGCGGAGAGTCGGCGACCGCTCCGCCGCCAGGGCGTGAATTGGCCGCGGCTTGGGTGGTTGGGTTCAACAAGTCGGGGTTTTCTACGCCGTTTTCTGCCTGCATTGTGACGGTCAGGGGATCGGCGGTCATTTGCCCGATATAAATCAGGCCGATGGCTGCTGCTGCCGCTGCGCCTCCAGCGACGATCCGGTTACGCCAATAATGAGGTCGAATCACCTTATCTGATTGCTGAACCTTGGATAGAATTTGTTCTTCCAGGCGACGACCTGGTTCATCGAGCTCGGCAGATTGTAAGATCAATCGTTCCAAATCATTACCGGTCTCGAAGAGCCGAGGGGGATCAATATCGGAGCTTTTCATCCTACTCTTTCCTTTTTGCGCAGCTGAGCGGTTGCTGTCGTGAAAACATCTCGACCTTTTCTCAATCTGGTGCTGACTGTTCCCGGAGGAATTTTAAGAAGCTCCGCAATTTCTTTGGTGGTCTTCTTCTCGAGTTCATAGAGAACGAAGACAGCCCGCACGTTTTCAGGCATTTCGTCTAAGATCATATCAAGCTGCTCGCGGGCTTCACGCAAGGAGTTCAATTCTTCTGGCGAGTGACCCCCGGCGATAGGTAACTTGCTGCTGGATGTGTACTCCTCCCGGCGTCTTTGGAGTGAGCGACGTTTGGCCGACGCCACACGACGACAGACCGAGATCAGATAGGCGGACTCTTTGCCCGCATCAATCGACTCAATTTTTTGCGCTAGTATGATGAAGACTTCTTGAGCGGCGTCGTCGGCATCTGCCTCACTGAGCCCAAAGCGTCGTAAACTTCTCCAGGCAAGGTTGAGGTACTCTTTGACCAAGGTTTCGATCGTCAAAGATGTGCGTTCAGCACTGCGGGAAGGGTGATTCATCGAAAGAAAGGGAAAGGAGAGCGGCCAGTTTGATCGCTCTTCGACCCCTCTAGCGAGCAGCAAGGATGCGCCATGCAGCGTGCTTCCCTGTCCATTCTGCCAGATAATCATAATCAGGCTATGCCCAGAATTTTCCAGATTCATTGCGGAAAATAGAAAGTCGGAAATTTTTGTCGAATTTCACTCTTAGTCGAAATGAAATCGAAAGAGAGGGACCATGGCTTAATTAGAAGGACCTCTCAAAATGACGATTTTCGGAAAAAAATACGCGAACTCTCTTATTCTCTGCTCAGTTTTCCTCTCCACTGCAGCCTGCACAGTCGAAGAGGCATCGGACTCTTCCTCGAATGATAACCCCGTAGGCGGAGAGCTGAGTCCTGGTCTCGAGGCTCCCGGTGAGCCCACCTACGGAAGCGACGTAGCTGCCATGGAAGAACTCGAAGCTGCTCCAATTATTTCTAATGGCGATGCAAGTGTTGCTCCGGGAGCAACGGCCGATGGCAGTCCTGCCCCAGGTGGGAGCGTGGCGGGTGGAGATGTGAATGGAATTCAATATTTTGGTCGTTGGGACTTCAGCGATCCGGCGAACCCCACAGCGAGTTGGGGCGCGGTCTACCTGACAGCGCGTTTCACAGGCACGAGCGTGACCTTGAAGATGCAGGATGGAAATAACGATTTTCAATACCGGATCGACGGGGGAGAAATGACCTATTACAGCCCGGGGTCCGAGGGTGAACACGTTTTGGCGAATGGCCTTGCGGAGGGGGAGCATACCCTAGAATTCTACCGTCGCAGTGGGGGTAGCTTCGGGAGGACAACGGTCAGCGGCTTAATTTTAGATCCAGGCGCAGAAGTGATTCCTACGGAGCGCCCTGTAAGAAAAGTGGAAGTACTCGGTGACTCCATTAGCGTCGGCTATGGCAATGAGGGAATGAACAGCACCTCCCGCTCAACTGAAAATGGCTATGAGGCCTATGGTCCACAATTCGCGCGGATGGTTGGCGCTCAATGGTCGGTGGTTGCTCATTCGGGTCAAGGCATGGTGCGTAACCTGGGCGAACAAAAAGATAGTATCCCGACAGGTACTCATATGTCGGACGAATTCAAAATGACCCATTACCCCTCAGCAGGGACGAATCCCGACTGGGATTTTTCGAGTTGGCAGCCTGATGTTTTGATTGTCACCTTGGGCACCAATGACTTTTCCTGGCCACAATGGGACATGGACCCAGGTCCGGCCTATGAACTCACTGAAGAGGAATATGTGGGAGGCTATCAGGAGTTCTTGAGCTTCGCGCGAAGCGTCTACCCCGAGGCCCAAATCTTTGCCGTTGGTACGTTTATCTCCAATTCAACCAATCAATTCGGTCGCTGCAA
>JAKVCH010000295.1 GCA_022447485.1 Polyangiaceae bacterium
ACGGAAATCGCCTTATCGGCATCCCCGACACTATCTTCGAAGACCCGGGCTGCTGCCATCAGGAGGTCATTCTGCAACTCAGGATCATCGAGGGACTCCACCTGCGTCTCAAGAGTTGCACCGAGATCAGCGAAACGCTCAGTGCCCAAAGCTAGCCGCTGCAGACTCTCCAGGACCACCTCATTTGCCGGCTCCACCGCTAGGGCACGAGCCATTGTGTCAAAGGCGCCTGAAGCGTCACCAAGACTGTCTTCTTGGAGAGAAGCAATCGACTCCAGGAGCTACACCTGACGCGCCGTGTCTTCGGAGCGACGCACCTGCACTTCCAAGACGCCAATCAGCTTCTGCTCTTCACCGTTCATCCGATAGATAGGCTCCAGGATCTCGGTCACGGCGAGTTCGTGAGTCGAGTCTTGGGCTAATCGCTCCAACGCAGCCAAGGCTGATGGCTCGGTCGGCTCTCGTTCAAGGATATCGTGATAAGCCTCAATCGCCATTTCCACTTGGCCCATACGAGCCTCACGTAGCTCTGCTAGCTGTAGCGTCAGGGTAATCGTTTCGGCCTCGGTCTCAGCCAACACCAACTGCGCCTCAAGATTGGCTGCGAGGTCATCCCACCGCTCCAATTGAGTAAAAAGTTTGGCTAATGAAGTGAGCGCTAAAGTGCTGGATGGCTGCTCGACGAGCACTTGCTGATAGGCCACCACTGCATCCGCAGGGCGCCCCAGCTTCTCTTCCAGAACTCCGGCCATCTCGGCATAGAGTCGTTCGTTTGACTGAGGATCGAGGGATAGCTCGATTCGTTTGCCATAATTCTCAACGAGACCCTCCCAGCGCTCCGCACCGCGTAATAGGGAATCCAACGCCATGAGCGCCTCTTCGGAGGCAGCATCCGCTTCAAGTGCCTTGGCATACGCCTCCGCTGCTGCATCGACATTCTCTGAACGCTCCTGCAGCGCCGCCAGACGCATCGAATAAGCGTAGGCGAGCGATGGCTCTGCTGCCTCAGTGGCGATTTCAGCATAGACCTGAGCGAGTTGAGCATGCAGCTCCCCTGCTTCAGCATATTGCTCCAGCTCCTCACGGCAGCCCTCATCCACAGGAGCTAAGCTCAAAGCTTCAGCCTGAGCCTGAAATGCGCGCTGGTTTGAATTCAAACGCTCCGACGCGACCAAGGCCAGCTTCCGCAAAAGCTCTACCTTGTCGCCAAGATCCTCGGAGCTTTGCGCTCGCACCGCGAGCACAGATACCAGCTTTTCAGCATCATCCTGTTGCTCGAAAACAGTCTCCAAAATAGCAGCCGCCGAGGCGCGGAGCTCTTCCGTTTCCAGAAGAGCTTCCAAAGCCGCTCGCGCCCCTGCATGATTCATGTCGAGAAGTAAAACCTCTCGATAGTTCTCTAAAGCCAAAGCGGGCTCAGCAAGCTGCTCTTGCTGAACTTGTGCAAGCCGAAACTTCAATTCAATCAACTCTTGATCAGAATCTGTACAATCAATCCTTTGACTAATTGTCCGGACTTGCTCGTCCCATGCCTCGGTGGCCCCATAAAGCGCATCCAAAGCCGCCAGAGCCGTACCATCCCCTGGATCTTCCGCGATAACTTCTTCGTAGGTGGAGATAGCGCCGGCGATATCTTCTAGCTTATCTTGCTGTACCCGAGCGATGCCAAATTGGGTTTCCTTCCTCTCTTGAGGATCACTCACAAGCTCCAATTTCTTATGATAGACTTCTAATAGATCACCAAACCGTTCCGCCGTGGCATAAAGCGACTCAAGAGCTGACAAGGCTTCACGATTCTCTGGGTAATCGTCATAGACACCACGATAAACCAAGAGGGCCTCGTCAATATTTTCGACTTGCTCAGCGAGCAAACGTCCCAATCGTAGTCGCAGACTGACTTCTGCCTCGGGGTCCGTGAGCTCCCCAACCGCAGCCTGGTAAGCTTCTACCAATTGAGGCCAGCCATCAGCCGCACCAGCAACTCGCTCGGCGGCGTCTAAGGTCTCCTGATTGCTCGGGTCCAAGGCTACCGCCTGTAGATAGTGCTCGAGAGCCGCATTCTTATCTCGTAGCTTTTCTTCGTAAAGCACTGCAGCTTGTGTCAATAATGCCAAGCGCTCCACCGGCTCGTCCAGATGGCCTAGCTTCACATCGATGGCCTTGACTAAGCCCTTCGCATTATTTGAATTCTCGTAAATGCTAATCAGCTGATCGGCTGCCGCTAGGTTCTGCTCATCAATCGAGAGAATCTTTTCTAAGGCGCGAGCAGCTCGGTCTGGTTTTCCCTTTTGAGTCAGCCAAAGCTCTGCCACCTTCTGCAACATCTCAATGCGCTGCTCGGAGGACTCAGCCTTACCTTCATTACTTTCCAAGAGCCGAATGAACTCATCCCAATTGCCACTGCCTTGGTAAAAATCTTCAAGGTCCGCCCAACGCCCCAAAGCGACATAGCGTTTCTTTAGCTGCTCTTGAGCACGCCTATCATCAGGTCTTAATTGCAACAGTTCACGATAGGCCTCCGCCGCTCGCTCATCGTCCTTTAGTCGATCGCCGGCAATTTGACCCAACTTAGTCAAGTAAGCGACTCTCTCCTCCTCATCTAAAGTCACTCCAACAACAGCGTTCAATACGCCGCAAAGCTCTTCGTAATTCCGGCCTCGCTCATGTAGCTGTACTAATGCTTTCAGCGCCGCCTCATCACGAGGGTCATTGTCGAGAACCACCTGCCAAAGACCAACGCAGATATCGGGCTTCTTCTTCATGCGCTCGGTGGCAAGAGTCGCGATATCACGATAGGCTTGAGTCTTTTCCTCACCTTCGGGCAGCTCATCTGCCTCGCTCTTGAGAAGATCGAGAAGATTATCCCAGTCGCGCCGCTTCTCGTACATCTCACGCAGATAGGCCTTGGCCTCTTGGTCTGCCGGCGCCACGCTGAGAAGCTTTTGGTAGGCTTTAACAGACTCTGCATGATTGCCGAATTTTCCCGAATAGAGTTCCGCCGCCTCTCGATAACGATTCGCCTTCTCACTCTTGTCGCCCAGCGCATCTCCTAAAGCGACGAGCGTCTTTACATACTCATGAGGGCGTTTTTCGACTTCTGCCAATTTTTGGGAGAGTTCCTCAACCAAAGCCTCGTCAACCTCAACAGCCGCGGCTTCTTCCGTGCTTTCTTCTACCAAAGCATCGCCTTCGTCTTGGGACGACTCTTGTTTCTCAGAAACAACGGCATCCTCGCCAGCATATTGCTCTTCAGAAATTGCAACGGGCTCTTCACCAGTTTGGCTCTCGAGTTCTTCGGCGGAATCTTGTGATGTTTCGTCCATCTGTGACATTTCTTCGATGCTCTCTGACTCTACGGTGGACTCCTCTTGGCCGCGCGCTTCGAATTCCTTCAAAGCAACGTGGTCAGGAGCTACCTCTTTTAATTTAGAAAAAATAGTCTTGGCTTTTTCGGTCTCGCCCCGAGACCTCCAAGCGATCAACCCGGCCGAAGCCAGCAAGTAAGTGATTGAAAATGAGGGATTCTCTTGTCGAGCTACCCGCTCCGCAACGGCCACCAATCGTTCATGGTGCTCTGGGTATTCATTACCAACGCTCTGCAAAAAACCAATTGCGGGGCGATAATCTGGATTCTGCAATAACGCCCTCTGCAGAAAAGGCGCCGCTGACTCCGGCTGCTGACGTCGCGCCCAGCGAGCGCCAAAAATAAAACTTAATTCAATGGCGTTCTGCGCCAGGTCGACCAGCTCGTTCTGAAGAGCGATCAGGTCGTCGAAATTATCTTCAGATAAGAAGTGTCCTTCGTAGAGCGCAGCAACTCGTTCACTTTGCGGGGCAAGTCGATAGGCCTGCTCCAGAAGAGAAAGGGCGCTATCAAAAGCAAAGCGTTTAGCAACGCCGACCGCGCGTAAGAGGAGTTCTACCTTCCTCTCGACGTCGACCGTTTCTACCTCGTCCAGAAGCTCACGAATCAGGTCAGCAGCCTCGCCTTCAGATACCTGTGAGACAGCTAATACTTCACTCGTGTCGATGCCAGCCTGCAGAGCTTCCGCAAATGCTACGGCCGCGTTTTCAAGGTCCCCTTGGTCTGCCAAAACTTGACCAAGTTCACGATATAAGTCGCCGCGCGCTTCTGCGGACGCGTCCGCTGCCAGCTCCAAATTGAGAAGCTTTTGGACCAGAGAAAAACGGCCCATCTCTCGATACAATTCTCTTGAGACACCCAACGCGTCGAGTCGGGAAGAGTCCAGGCGAAAAGCCTCTTGATAGTGTTTGAGGGCAGCAACACCGTGCAGGAAGTTGTTCCTGAGATGATGTCCCAATCGCATGTGCAGCGCGGCAAGCGCAGTCGACTCCTTGACGGTCTCGAGTTCGCTCTGCAAAGACGCAAGCCGAGCTAAAGCGTCATCAACACTCTGATATTCTTCGTTACCGCCACCCTGACCTGAGTCACCCATATGAGCTGCGCTCCAGAACTAAATTCATGAATGATAGAAAACCATGAAGTAGATAAATCGTAGAAAATGCACGACGGGACGCGGGAAAAATTCCCACGCCCCGATCTCATGAAAACTGCTTCACCAAACTGAAGTCCAAGGTCAACCTCAAGAACCTAGTCGCTGAAGGAAAGAATTGGCCTGGGAACACTGTGCCTTGAACTTCTTAGCCTTCGCGCCCTTACAAGCTCTCTTCGTGAAAGACTCAAGGAGCCTCTTCGCCTTCTCTTTCTGCGGAGGATCCATCTTGGCATAGGTACTACCGAGATGAAACTTAGCTTCCGGATGCGCATCACCACCAATTTCAAATG
>JAKVCH010000296.1 GCA_022447485.1 Polyangiaceae bacterium
TGACAAGGCAGCGACATGAAAATGAAAGAAAAGCCGCGGTAGAGTGATGGAGGGGTCAGTGACTTGGGGAAGGTGGGTGAAAGAAATGGCGGGGGGTGAAGGCAAAGCCAGAATTCCCAGCAGCTCAGCAGAAACTCATCTACGCCAGGCCAATGACCTCGAGCCTTGTTCGTCAGCGTTGATTCGATTGCTTGATGACGCTCTTCTTCATAGCGATTTGCCGGAGTCTTTACTCAACTATTACTTGGAGCTTGTTCAAGAACAAAATGACGAGGAGCGCCAATTGCGAGCTTATGCCATTGCCAGCGACCGGTCCTTGCTCGGGTCGAACCAGCTATTAGTCGCGGCTCAGATTGCCAGGAAAACTGACGATGAGAATGGCCAAGTTCTGCTGCGAAAGTTCCTTTCTGTTCTCCTCAGTGTGAATGCTCAAGATCTATTGCCTTGGACCGAATTTGTGTTGGAGCGAGTTCAGCTAGCAGAGAAAGATCATGAGTATCCCCTGGCTGCCTCCATCTTAGGTGAATTACTTCGTCAGCAGGGTGAAACCCCCGATCTCGACTTGAGCCTACGTCATGTGCAAATGGTGGCAGAGCATCTGCAGGATACGGCTCAAGCAAGAGGAATCTACGAGTCTCTACTGTCCGAGCGTCCTGATGAGGTACGTATTTGGTCTCCTTTACTGGCCATCTACCGCAACGCTGGTGATGAGACCAAGCTCTGTGAACTCTTGGAAAGTCTGGAAAAGTTGAGCCTTTCTCCAGATGAGATGCGGATCGTTCAACTAGAGCGCATCAGACTCATGATTTCTTCCGGAGATTTGGGCGAAGCAGAAGAACGGCTTCGGGCTATTCTAGGCGAGGCGCCCGAAAATGATGCAGCAGCAGACCTCTTATTAGCCCTCCTTTCACCTCAGGAAGATAGGCTGGAAGAACGGGTTGAGCTCTTAGAGAGCCTTTTCGATCAGGCTCGTTCTCGAGATGATGCTTTGAGTGTGACGAAATATGCCTTGCAGTTGGCAGAGCTACATCGTGTGGAACGGAGAGAAGAAGCGGTCAGTATTCTTGTCGCCAGCCTTCCGCTTGCTTCTGCTCAACGCGAACTTCTTGAAACACTCTTGGGGCTATTTACCGATGAGGATAATCAGAGTGATCGTGCGGAGGCGATGGAGCACCTTTTGGCATTAGAGCGGGGCGCAGAGGCAGAAGGTCTGCTTGATGAGCTGACACAGCTTCGTCGGCAGGAGATGGATGAATATGGTGTTGGTCGGGCTTTAGAGATTGCCTTTTCTGTTGCCGGAGAACGGGAGCAAATTGCCGCAAATTACCTGGCCTACCTGAAAGACCAAGAAGATTATGGACGGCTTGGCGAGGTCTTGTTGGAGCGGGCCGAACGAGAATCTGATGATGTACGTGCGGCTCAGTTTTTAGCTGAGGCAGCGGGCGTATTTGCAGATCAACTGGGAGACCCCTTGCAGGGAGCTGAAGCTCTGATGAGGGCACGGGGGCGCGACCCTCAGAATGCAACCTATCTTGATGGGGCGATCAACTACTTTGTCTTGGTAGGCGAGGTGGAGCGGGCTTTGGAGCTTTTGGCCAAGGCCGCTAATTGTGAGGACGTAGAGCAGCAGGTCGTCCTGCTTGAAAAGCGTGCTCGTTTGGCTCTCAATGAGCGGCGGGAAGATCTTGACGTTTTGAGGGCAGCTGTGGCTGACCTAGACAAAGCACTTGGCTTAGTTGTACGAGAGGAGCAGCGTTCCGAGTTGCAAGAAGCATTACTGCAGACACTTTTTGCTCTACGAGAGTCTGAGGCGGCGACGGTCAACCAGGAAGCTGAAAGAATTGTCGTTCTTAAACTTGCTGGGGTTCAGTCCGAGGTAGGCGATGCTACGGGTGCCGTGGATACCTTGGCCTCTTGGTTGCGCTCGAACGAGGATGACCTGGAAGTCGCGAAAAATTTGGGTGAGCAAGCCGAAAGAGCCGGTGACTTATCGGCGGCTTGTTTTGCATGGGAAAAGTTAGCTGAAGCGAGTGAAGGCATGACGCGAAGGGATGCTGTCCTAAAGTTTGCCGATGCAGCTGAGCGTAGTGGCAACCCTCTCGATGCGCGGGGGTTGTTGGAGGCCGTTTATCTCGAGTCAGAGCGCGATCCTGAGTTGCGAGCACGGTTGCGACGTCTCTACGAAGCCGCGGGGGCTTATACTGAGCTTGCCGATGTGCTGAAGTCTGAGCTGGAAGGCACAGACGACGAAGAGCGACATCATCTCTTGTTAGAGATAGGAGACCTCTACCTCAATGCTCAGGATGCCTCGGCCGCGCAGCAAATTTTTGAGAGTGCCAAAGAGATAGGCAAAGCGCCTTTCGTAGTTGCATCGAAGATGGCGCAGAGTTTCCTTTTGGCTGGCAATATCGAGGCTGCTCAAGCTATGCTCGATGAGAATTTGGTCGCTCACGGCAAGCGGCGTACCCCCGAATTGGCCAGCTTACAATTTAGCCTAGCGAAGGTCGCGGAAGCCAAGGGTGATGTGGATGGCATGTTTAGTTGGCTCGAGTCTGCCCTCATGAGCGACAGAAATAATGGGGCAATTGCTGCTGAATTAGCTCAACGCGCCCAGGATGCTGAGCGGTACGATAGCGCGATTAAGGCGCTTCAGGTCCTCACCCTCCGAAAAGAACCGGGTCCTATCAGCAAGGCGGAAGCCTATTTTCGCCAGGCCCAAATTGCTGAGGCTCAGGGAGATGGCAAAAAGGCGTTACTTCTTGCGCGTCGCGCAACGGCCACGGACCGCACCATGGTCAGCGCTCTTGAGATGGTCCAAAGGCTGGGCTGACGTCGCCTGAGAATGGATGCCTAGCTCTAAGACGATAGGGTCCCTCTCTTTGAGGTACTATCGTCGTAGAGCTAGCAGCATTAGCGGGCTCCCAAGAGGCTGAGAAGGTCGTCTCTCGTAATGCCACCGGCTGCGCCGCCGCCGTCAAGCGCGGCTTCGGCGAGAGCTCTTTTGCGACCTTGCAGCTCAAGAATGCCCTCTTCGATCGTGTCTTTGGCGATCATCCTGTAGACCGTGACCGGGCGCGTTTGGCCAATTCGGTGTGCGCGGTCGGCGGCTTGGTCTTCTGCTGCAGGGTTCCACCAGGGGTCGAGTAAGAAGACATGGTCTGCTGCAGTGAGGTTGAGGCCAGTGCCGCCAGCCTTCAGAGATGAGAGTAAAACAGGGGGGCCGTCATCGGCTTGAAATTTGGTGACCACAGCCCCGCGATTGGAGGTTTTGCCGTCGAGCCAGAGGTTCGTGATACCACGGGCTTTGAGGGCTGGCTCGACAAGGTCAAGTAGGCCCGTCCACTGGCTGAAGACAATGCTCTTATGACCATCGGCAATCGCCATATCCAATTCTTCAAGGAGCGTTTCGACCTTTGAGGAAGTCGCGCGCGAGTGTCCAGGCAGAAGACCCGCATGACAAGAGACTTGGCGAAGGCGGAGCAATGCTTCTAGTGCGGCCATTACCGTTCCGCCCTCCTGCAAGCTCTCAATCACCTCTTTCTGCTTGGCCGCGTAGATCGCATCATAGAGCTCTCTTTCGTCCGGCTCTAATTCAATCGTGAGGACACTATCTGTACGAGGTGGCAAATCTTTTGCAACGTCGCGTTTCATACGTCGCAAAAGGAATGGTTTAATTAATCCCCTGAGACGATTGGTTACGTCCTGATCGCCCTTAGCAATAGGTTCGGAGAACGTAGATGCGAACTCGGGCCGAGAGCCTAGAAGGCCAGGGTGAGTGAACCGGAAAACGCTCCAAAGTTCATCGAGGCGATTTTCAATCGGAGTA
The DNA here is from genome assembly GCA_022447485.1 of Polyangiaceae bacterium. GTDB lineage: Bacteria > Myxococcota_A > Polyangia > Polyangiales > Polyangiaceae > NIC37A-2. Next base: position 3,827 of record JAKVCH010000296.1, read on the forward strand.
CCACTGAGGGCAAGCCGGAACCCTTGTTCATTCAGCGATTCGGAAATCTCAAAAGCCGCTCGTGCCGCCTGGCTATCTGGGTTCTTGATCGCCTGGGCTTCATCCAAGACAACCATTTTCCACTGCTTCTTCAGCAGCTTTTCTAAGTCCAGTCGCAATACTGAGTAGGTGGTCAGAGTGACGTCGGCCTTTTTTAACTTGCGCTTCGGTCCGTGATAAATATTAATGCTGAGATCGTTGCGAAAGCGTTTGACTTCCCGTTCCCAGTTAAACACGACACTCTTGGGGCAAACCACTAAGGTCGCGCCGTTAATCACACAGATGGTTTGAAGCGTTTTTCCTAGACCCATGTCGTCGGCAAGAATCGCTCCCAAGCCTGAGCTAGATAGAAAAGAGAGCCAATTTACGCCGCTTTCCTGATAGGGGCGGAGCTCGACATCAAGAGTCTCAGGCAGTTTTGCTTCGGGTAGTTCTTCAAAGTTTTCAAAAATAGGCCGTAGCTTCTCGAAGCTGGCGGGCACGGGTTCGCCCAGCTCTTCACACAGAGCAGCAAGAGGCCCAGCTGCGTGAGGCGGTATTTTTTCGTCGGCAGTTCGGGCTGCCATCAGCATAGCAACCTTGCTTCCATACTTGTTGAGCCAGTCTGTCGGTAGGGGAGCCCAGCCCCCATCTTTCAGTGGGACAACGTCAAGGCCATCTCGCCAGGCTGAAAATACAGCGTCAACATCGGCTTCCCGAGCATTTTGGTCGCCCGTCGCAAAAGTAAGGGCGAACTTTTCTTCGCTTAATTCGAGCTGTGGCTCCAAGTCGCCTTGATGCATTACCTCTTTGCTAAAGGTGCTCTCGGCGGTCTTCTGGAACTCTTGCAACTTCTTTGCGAATTGGGCGGCCTCTTTGCCGTCAAAATGAACAAGACGTCCGGGTACAAGATTCAAGGTGCCGCGAATCATACGAATGAGCGTCTTCTCGGC
>JAKVCH010000297.1 GCA_022447485.1 Polyangiaceae bacterium
GCCCAAAAATTGCTGACTATCCCTTCACCACGCTTGTACCCCAACTTGGTGTGATTCAACTTGACCAATGGATTGACGTACTCCCGGGCGAGAGTTTAGTGATTGCCGATATTCCGGGGCTGGTACCTGGAGCTAGTGAAGGAGCTGGACTTGGCTCACGCTTCTTAAGGCACGTTGATCGAACGAAAATCTTGCTGCATTTGATTACTCTCGATCCCGCCGAAGACCGCGATCCCATCAAAGATTACGAAACGATTAGAAAAGAGCTTGAGGCCTTCAACCCTGAACTCGCCCAACGTCCTGAGGTGATTGCCCTCAGTAAGTCCGACCTGCCCGACGTACAGGAGGCCTATCCGGAGCTCAAAAATCATTTCCAAGACCAGGGCAAAGAGCTTCACATCATCAGCTCACCGACCCGTGAAGGGATGAAAGAGGTCTTGCGCACCTTATTGGAGCAAGCCCGTTCTTCTGAAGAATAGGCGCGTGACCCGGCTGCGTACCGGACAGCTCTGCATGCGGGACAGCTCTGCATGCCGGACAGCTATGCATGCCGGGCGGCGCAGTACCCGTGGCCCGCTTAGCCACTGAAGGGATCAAACTCGCCATCCAGATTGAGGTCATCTTCAGCTAAATTATCGAAGCGAGTGAATCTTTGAGTAAAGCGTGTTCGCACGGTTCCGGTGGGACCGTTTCTTTGCTTAGCCACAATCACCTCCGCAATCCCTTTATCGGGCGAGTCTTCAAAATAGTACTCATCCCGATAAATGAAGAAAATAGCATCGGCATCTTGCTCAATCGCTCCAGATTCTCGCAAGTCACTGAGTTGAGGACGCTTGTCTTTCGTTCCGCGAGTCTCAACCGAACGATTCAACTGCGAAAGAGCGATCACTGGTACGGCCATCTCCTTCGCTAGTTGTTTCAAGCCACGAGAGATCTCTGAAATTTCCTGTTCGCGACTGGAGACGCCCTTCCTTCCTGACATCAACTGCAGGTAGTCAATAGCGACCAGACCTAAGTTTTTTCCACTGCGCTTCAACTCCGCCTGCAAACGTCGAATCTTGGCCCTAAGATCGAGAATAGAGATGGCAGGTGTATCGTCGAGCCAAAGGGGCATGCGTCCCATTCTTGATGCAGCCTCCGTGAGTCGATTCCAATCGTCGGCTCCCACATTTCCACCGCGTAGGCTCGCCATATCGACCTTAGCTTCGCTCGCCAACATACGCGCAGCCAATTGCTCTTTGGGCATTTCAAGGGAGAAAAAAGCGACGCCACTCGAACCATCGTCGCCATTCTCATCCGGCTCCTGATCAGGAGCTGCACAATTCACGGCGACATTGAGGACGAAAGAGGTTTTCCCCATACCGGGGCGACCCGCCACGATGTAAAGGTCGCCTTTATGCATCCCTGAAATTCGCTTATCGAGTTCGTTGAAGCCCGTCGAGTAGCCTGTAACCGCACCACCGCGCTGCTGTGCGTCGTTGAGGATCTGAAAAGCAGTCTCGATCGCGCTACGAACCGGTACAATCTCTGATTCACTCTTTTGGCGAGCTAATTCAAAAATCGATTGCTCTGCACCATCGATGAAGTCTTGAACATCGCCGCAATCACCGTAGCCTTCGGCAGCGAACTTTTGGCACGTCGTGATAAGTGCCCTCAATCGCCATTTTTCGCGAATCACGCGGGCGTGCTCTTCCACATGAGCAATCGCTGGAGTCGCATCGACTAATTGAGCCAAGTAAGGAGTACCGCCAATTTGGTCAAGTCGACCCTTATCGCGTAACCAACCCGCGACTGAAATTGTGTCCACAGGACGACTTTTATCGTTCAAGTCAACGATCGCATCAAAGACTCGGCGATTCGCATCGGAGTAGAAGTGTTCAGGCTCTAAAATTTCTTGGACAGAATCAAAGACGTCTCGTGACAATAACATGGCACTAAGCACAGCGGCCTCTGCATCCAAGTTGGAGGGAGGCACACGGCCTAACTCACCAAATGGGTTATTCCCATCGCCTTTCTCTCTCCAATTCGAGCTAAAGCGCTCCTGTGGAATCTCGTCATCAGAGAAGTCAGAACGTAGAGATGAAGTGGAGGGTCCAGGATAATCATTCATGATGCAGTCTCATCAACTTGGCGGCGGAAATTTGGAACAACGCTGTCCTTCTTTTTGCCGAGTCGGCTAGTGTAGCGAGAGAATAAGAAGAGGTAGAGCCCAAAACGAAAAAACCCCACACGATCGAAGAGTCGACCGGCGGGGAGCTTTCTGAAAAAAGGTTCTTTATCCCTTTTTTACGACCTCAACGCGGAGCATTGCTTCGACTTCGGGGTGAATCTTCAGCTTCACATCAGAGAGACCCAAGGCGCGAATTGCTTCACCAAGAATAATCTTCTTGCGGTCGATGGTGATACCTGCGTCTGCATAGGCAGCCTCAATATCTTTCGCCGTGACTGAGCCGTACATCTTTGCGTCTTCGCCAACTGCGCGTTCCAGCTTAACGCTGGTGCTCTCCAGTTTGCTCTTCAAAGACTTCGCATCTTCCAGAGCCTGGGTAGCCCGTGCTGAAGCGATACGCTTGAACTCTTCGACGCGAGCAAGGTTACCCTTGCTCGCTGGCAATGCCCAACCACGGGGAATCAAGTAATTGCGAGCGTATCCTGGCTTGACGGTGACAACATCTCCGCCTGCGCCCAAATGCTCAACATCTTGCTGCAATACAACTTTAATCTGACTAGCCATTTCAAATCTCCAATCAGTAGTTTGTCGTGTAAGGCAAGAACGCAATCACACGCGCTCGCTTAATCGCAAGGGTGAGTGCACGCTGATGCTTTGCACAAATTCCCGAAACGCGACGAGGAACAATCTTACCGCGCTCGGTAATGAAGTAGCGGAGAAGCCCTGGATCTTTATAGCTGATCGCTGGAGCATCATTGGCACAAAACGGGCAGCCGCGAGTGCGGGTGCGACGCATGCCGTCTTTATCACCACGAGGTTCTTCATTTTCCATCACTCGGCCTCCTTATCGGCTGGAGTCTCTTCGACAGACTCCGCAGTTTTCTCTTCAGAAGCAGGAGCTGCTTCTACATCGTCGCTCGCTGACTCCTCAGTGGTTTCAGCATCAAATTCTTCTTTACTCGGGCGCGGAGCGGGACTGTTTACCAGGCCAAGCTCCTGCTCAAGTGTGCGCTCAACCTCTTCTTCAGGATTGAACTCTTCCACTTCAAATTTCAACAGTTCAGGATCGATCTCGCCAGACTCTGGCGCATCTTCTAACTTAACGGTCTGGAAACGAATCACTTCGTCGATCATACGGAAGTTGCGCTCCAACTCGGTGACCAGGGCACCGTCGCCGAGGTAGTTGATGTAGACATAAAGCCCACGTCGCTTATGAGCGATATCATAAGCTAGGGGTCGGCGGCCCCAGTTCTCAACAAGAGTTAAGACGCCACCTTCGCGACTAACTACATCGGTTACGCGCTGAGCGACTCGCTCAGCTGCTTCTTTTGAAATATCGGGGCGAAGAATATAAATCACCTCGTAAGAACGAGGTGGCAACTTCGCGGCTGCTGCTGATGACATAATGTCTCCTTCTGGTCTTTTTCTGCTCTCGAAGAGCGGGGCCCCCGCACGAAGGCGGGAGCAAGGAGTTGAGTCCGCTTATGCGGACGAAGAGGCTACTCTTTATTGAATAACCCCCTGAGAAACAAGAAAAAACAGCCTAAACTCGGCTACTTTTTTCGATTGACACGGTTCATAGCTTCCGCCAGCCCCTTGTCGAGCAATAAATCGACTGCTTCTGCAGATTTCAGAAGTATCTCAGGAAGCTGACTGGCCTCCTCGGCCGAAAAGCGCTGCAGCACATAATCCGCAACCTGCCCGCGAAACTCAGCAGGTGGTCGCCCAATCCCGACCCTAAGCCGTAAAAATTCAGGTGTGCCAAGGCGTTGGGTCAAGGACTTGAGACCGTTATGTCCACCGCTACCACCGCCCTTCTTTAAGGCCACACGACCAAATGGCAGGTCGAGTTCGTCATGGATCACCAGAATATCAGCGGGCGAAACCTTATAAAATGCGGCAGCAGGCTGCACCGCATCCCCCGATACGTTCATAAAGGTTTGGGGCTTCTGTAGGTAGACACGCCCACCACCAGCCAGTGCAGCAGTCGCAAAGTGCGACCGAAACTTATCTTGAAATAGAGGACGACCCCACCGCTCAGCGATGAGGGCGACGACTTGGAAACCGATATTATGACGCGTCTCCTTGTACCGGTCCCCGGGATTACCGAGGCCGGCCAGAATCACGCCTCAGCCTCAGCTTCAGCACCCTCTTCTTCCTCTTCTGCCTTTGCTCGACGATCTGTAGCAACCATGGCTACCGTCTGCTTCTCACCAAGAGTCACCTCAACGCCATCAGCGAGCTTCAGCTCACCTGCGGCAACAGTTTCTTCGATACCGAGCTCGGTAATATCGTGCTCAATAGCAGCCGGAATTTGACTAGGTAGGCAGCGTACGGGCAATTCACGGAAGACCTGACGGAGTTTACCACCAAGAACAATACCTTTTGCACGGCCGACCAAAACTAATGGCACGCGGACTTCGACGTGAGTTGACTCATCGACAGCCACAAAGTCGGCATGAAGCAGCTCACGGCTCACCGGGTGGTACTGGTACTCAGCAATCATTGCCTGCACCTTGTCTTTACCGTCGATGTCTAGCTCGACGATGGTATTCACGCCGAGTTGACTCTCGAGAACCTCAACCAAAAACTCTGGCTCGAGAGAGAGTGA
>JAKVCH010000298.1 GCA_022447485.1 Polyangiaceae bacterium
CAGGGTAATGAAGCGCTTAAAATTCTTGAACCAATTTTGAAGGAGCGACCCAATTCCGCTGAATTGAATTTTTGCATGGGCTTGGCTGGTCTAGAGCAAACACAAAAATTAGGTGACGCGCGCATCTTCTTCCGTCGCGCGACAACTTACGACGCGACGCGAGCGACCTATTTTCTCTACCTTGGCTGGGTAGAGTTAGCGCTAGGCGATTTTGCCGCGGCGAAATCTGCACTCAACGAAGCTCTGAAGCTCGATCAGACTTTGGGAGATGCCTACTGGTAGCGCGGAGAGCTCTTGGTAAAAGCCGGGCAAGTCGTTGATGCGATTCGAGATTTGCAAAGAGCGCTTGAGCTAGCTCCCAATCGCCTCGAGGCTCATGCAGAATTAGCGCGGGCGTATATGAATCTCGGTGATGAAGCAAAGGCCATGTCTGAGTGGGAGCTTGCGATGCCTGCAGCAGATACTGAGCCTTCTTGGTACGCTCAATACGGTAAGTTACTGCTTGAAAATGGCAAAGCGCTCCAGGCAAAGGGTTATCTGCAAAAGGCTGTCGACGCCATTCCTGAAGATCAAGAGCAAGAGACCTATTGGGTCTTTGATGCCCATCGAAATTTAGCCATTGCGATGGGTCCCGTCAGGGCTGCCATTCCTCATTGGCAGAAGTTCGTCGAAAACCGGCCGAATTCGCCCTATGCTCGTGAGGCTCTTGATGCCTTGACGGCTTTGGTTGCGCGGTACCGTTAAATTAGAAAAGGCAGCTCGCAAGAGCTGCCTTTTCTAATTTGGCTGAGAAACGACTTGGGTCAGCCTTGATGCGGGTTAACCTTGGTTTGGTTTCGCCTCAAATGTCATCTGAAAAGAAGCTACGCCCTCCCGTTGGTCGGGAGGATCTAACTGTAACCCTTTCATTGCGTCTAAGACGCACTGGCCGACAGCCTCAGGAGCGGTCGTTGCTTTGGTGTCTAGTTCAGCACTAGCTACTTCCCCAGTCTTTGGAGCAACCTTGAATTTGACAGCTACGACGCCCTCTGCTTTCTGGTCGCTTTCCAAGACTTTCGTGTAGCAACTTTCGATTTGGTCGCGTTTCTTGGCGACAAGCGCTTGGGTTTCCTTGCTGTAGTCCTCAGGAGAACGCGCATGAAATTGACAGCCGACCACGGAAGAAAGTGCGACGCCGGCTACGAGTGCAAATTGAATCTTATTCATTAGCTTATCCTTGGTGATTATTTGCTCTTGGTCAGACCAGGGGCGCGTTTTGGTTCAGCAGGTTTTGGTTCAGCAGGTTTTGCCTCAGCAGGTTTTGCCTCAGCAGACTCTGGCTTGGCTGACTCCTCAGAGCTAGCGGCTTCTGAGATGACTTTCTCATCGACGACTTTCTCCTTGCCGTCATGGGTAATCTCGACCTTGGTTTGAGTGACTTCCTGCTCAAGAATATTGAATTCGACGCGGCGGTTTTTCTCTTTGCCTTCGTCCGTTTCGTTGTCCGCGATGGGTTGAGTTTCACCGTGGCCTTGGGCTTCTAGACGGTCTGCCTCGACACCATGGTCCACTAACCATTGCATGACGGCCTTCGAGCGCTTGTCGCTGAGGTCTTGATTGTATTGATCAGAGCCAACTGAGTCCGTGTGCCCCTCGATACTTACTTTTTTAATCTGGGGGTTTTTCTTGAGAACCTCAGCAATTTCCTCCATCAGACCGAAAGACTCTTCCCGAATCTCTGCCTTTCTGACCTCAAAAAGAATTTTATCGTGAATTTCTATCTTGTTGTCGCGGATTTCAACGCGGGGCGGAGGGGTTGGTTCAGCTGGTGGTTCTGGCGGGGGTGGAGGAGGAGGCAGTTGTCCAGCAAATTTCATTTGGGCTGAAAAGGGAACTTGCCCTCCGCACGCTCCGAGCAAGAATGCCGTTGCCATAATCAGGCCGATGCTAGCGTGACGCTTGTGTTGAATGGATCGAAGGCTCATACCCTTCTCCTTGAATAATAGATAAAGAAATAGTCAAACTGAGTTTTCCCTGGGGGAAGTGACTCAACGAAGACGCCATTGAGGCATTGTTTGGGGTCTGGCGTCAACGTTCGTTCTTGGTTTTCCGAACAAAAATTGATTGGCCGGCCAACTGCGAAAATGAGGTGGCTCCTTCGGGCAACCCTTCGATTCTCGTTCATTTACCCTCATCTATTTCGGGAGAGCGCTTACAGCACTGCCCTTGCCGTATTGCGCTTACAGGACTGTCCGGTCAATTTTACTTGAGGTCAGCAAGGACCTCAATTGAAGGACTTTAGCTCTTTGGATCGTTTCGGATGTCGTAGTTTGCGCAATGCTTTGGCCTCGATTTGCCGAATGCGCTCCCGCGTCACTTCGAAGTCCTGACCAACCTCCTCTAAGGTGTGGTCGGACTTCTCTCCGATCCCGAAGCGCATGCGGAGTACTTTTTCTTCCCGAGGGCTGAGTGTCTTGAGCACATGACGGGTTTGCTCACTCAAGTTCATACTAATCACAGCCTCTGCCGGATTGACCGCATTTTTGTCCTCGATGAAGTCGCCAAGAAGAGAATCGTCTTCTTCGCCAATCGGGGTCTCAAGACTGATCGGTTCCTTGGCGATTTTTAATACTTTTCTGACCTTGTCGAGAGGTAGCTCCATTTTCGCCGCTACTTCCTCGGGAGTTGGCTCTCGACCCAGTTCTTGCACGAGGTAGCGAGATGTTCGTATCAGTTTATTAATTGTCTCGATCATGTGCACGGGAATACGAATCGTGCGGGCCTGGTCTGCAATGGCGCGGGTAATGGCCTGACGAATCCACCAAGTGGCGTAGGTGCTGAACTTGTAGCCGCGACGGTACTCGAACTTATCAACCGCCTTCATGAGGCCAATATTGCCTTCTTGAATGAGGTCGAGGAATTGTAGTCCGCGATTCGTGTACTTCTTCGCAATGGAGACAACGAGCCGGAGATTTGCTTCGACGAGCTCGGCTTTGGCTTTTTCTGTGCGGCGCTCTGCTTTCAGCAGCTCTTGGTGGGCCTGGATAATTTCATCGAGGCTCATGAAAAAGTCTTGCTCTGTGGCGTCAATAATTAACGAAGACTCCACGAGCTCGTGTTCGATGCGCGCCAAATGAGCCACTGGGACTCGAATATCACCAGCGAAGAAACGGGCTTTATCCATAGAAGCGCGCGCGTCTTTCAGTTTCAGGGCCAAGGTGGCCCGGTCGCAGCCCGCTAATTGCTCAAGGTTTTGAATCTGTTGCTCGGCGCGGATGGCCTTGTCGATTCCGCTTTTTAAATCTTCGACGAGATCGTTCAAAGCAGGCTTGTTGAGTCGCATGCTTTTTAGGGTCTCTCCGACTTGGGCTCGAGCGTCAGCAACAAGAGCCGTCTCGTCTGGCGATTGAGCTTTGCCCCGTCGGTCTAAGGTTGATGTGAGTGTTTTATGAAGGCGAGCGAGCTTTTCAAAGTGACGCTTCAGACGCTGCTTGGCGTCTTGTTCGTTGAACTCATGCTCCTCTTCATCAACGTCTCGAATGAGGTCTTTCAGACGAGCTTCTCCAGAGCTTATCTTTTCATCGAGGTCAAGAAGGTTGCGGACCATGAGAGGACACTGCAAGGCGGCCTCCAGTACAGCCTCCTCGCCAGCTTCAATTTGTTTTGCAATCGCGACCTCACCTTCACGGCTCAGCAAGGGGACTGTCCCCATCTTTCGCAAATACATTCTGACGGGGTCGCTGCTTCGAGTCGTCTCCTCATCTTTGCGGAGGCTTTTCTTGTCTGGCTTGCCACGAGAAGGAGCTTCGTCGACTAACTCGACCTTTGCGTCCTCCAGAGCCGCCAATAACTTTGCCATTGGCTTGCGGCTTTGCGCAGCGGCGCCGAGTGCATCTTGTAGTTCATCAAAGGTGAGGTAACCCTGCTTCTTGCCCTGCTTGACTAGTTTTTCGGTCACTGCCTTCAAAGCAGAAGAATCCAGGGTGTCTTGGTTCTTCTCAGCAAACTCAAGTTCATCCAAGTCGTCGTTTTCATCTTCTTCAACTAACTCCTCGGGCGAGTCAGGCTTTGCTGGCTGAGAGGAGCTGTTGGCTTTTGCGTCTTGCTCTTGCTCAGCCTTCAGCTTGCGAGTTCCGGAGCGCGGCGCCAGCTGCACTGCCTCTTCGTCCATTGGCTCTTGGAGGGTCTCCGCCTTATCAGCGGCCTTTGTTTTCGACCACGAATCGACGTTGATTTTTTGGCAGACCCTGCGGTCTTCTTGGCGGACCCTGCGGTCTTCTTGGCGGACCCTGCTCGCGAAGTCGTCTTCTTTTTTGAAGAACCGGTGCTCCCACGAGCGACTGAAGAATTTACCTTTTTTGCTGCCACAGAGACCTCACTTTAAAGTCCACGCCTTTGTCGCGCCCGTCTTTCTTGCTCTTTCAGTAATTCCATTTCCTCATCGTAGTTGCCCTCGCTACGGGCTTTTTCGAGTTGGTTCATGGTGGTCGATGAAAGTTGAGTCAGTTCGAGTCGGCGAAGTTTCTTTAAGTTCTCACTAAGTTCCAGTGCGGCCTGCTCCCATTCTGTGTGAACGGGAGCCGCGAGCCGACCTTCTACGAATGGTCGTACAGCAGGGGGCATGAGCGCAAGGGCTTCATGAAGTTTCTTCGTAAGTTCTTGTAGAACTTCAGACGAAGGGTTGTTCTGTTCTTGCCATGATGCCTCCTGTTCGGGTCCAGGTGCTATTTCACCCGTCGCCCGCGTGAGGCACGCTAAAACTGCTGCGGCATCGCCGGAGATATGGACCGAATCCTGG
>JAKVCH010000299.1 GCA_022447485.1 Polyangiaceae bacterium
AGTCACGAAGTCGGTACGCGCTTCATTGATGCCTTCCCTGAGGCGCGAGACGTCGTTTTCGAAATCGATGTTACCCCCAATCGTCCTGATGCTCTGGGCCATATCGGGGTTGCCCGAGATTTGGCAGCCTTTTACGGTATTGAATTAAAATTACCCACGCCGGGCCAGGCTGAAGAAGACGGCGAGAATGTTTCTACCGAGGTAACGGTGGTCAATCACGATATGGAGCGCTGTCCCCGTTACGGGGGAGCTCTGGTTCGTGGGATTCAAGTTAAGCCATCCCCCGAGTGGATGCAGTGGCGTCTACATCGCCTCGGTATTCGTCCGATTAGCAATATTGTAGACATCACGAATTGGCTTCTGCTTGAGTATGGGCAACCTTTGCATGCTTTCGACCTGGCCAAGATTCAGGGACGCAAAATTGAAGTGCGGCGCGCCAGGTCCGGAGAAAAGATTGCCACTCTCGACGGCGAAGAGCGTGAGCTCTGTGACGATGATCTGTTGATTTGTGATGCGGCCGCTCCGACCGCTTTGGCAGGAATCATGGGGGGTGCAGAGAGCGAAATTGGCGCAGCTACAGAAGATGTCTTTATTGAGTGCGCTTACTTCCAGCCCCGGGGTGTGCGTCGTACGGCTCGACGTCAAGCGATGCATACGGAGTCTAGTCATCGTTTCGAGCGCGGTACCGACTCAGAGATCGCGCCTGAAGTCCTTCTCCGCGCCCGTAATATGATGGCTGTTCTTGGGGGAGGGCGTCCTGCCCCTGGCAGCGTGCGAGCAGATGGCGAAGAAATCGCCTTACCATCCATTCAGCTTCGTTCTGCACGGTTGGATGCTCTATTAGGCACGCCGGTTGACTTCAAGGAAGCCGTGAAGATCCTCTCCCGTCTCGGGTTCGCGGTTGAATTCATGGGCCAGGACGAGTCAGGTCTATCTGCGAATATTCGTGGAGCTAGTCATCGTCCTGATGTGACCATTGAAGCCGACTTGATTGAAGAAGTTGCCCGTATTCGAGGTCTTGACGAGATCCCGACAATTCTGCCGGCCATTCCGCCTCAACGCCAGCGGGTTGCCGGTGGCTTGGAGCGAAAGGCGATTGAGACCGCTGTTGCTTTGGGCCTCAGCGAGGCTCTCACTTATTCCTTCGTTTCTCCTGCAGACTTGGCGGCCATCGGGGCCCCGGAATCGGTTGTCTCGATGAGCAATCCGCTGACTGAAGAGCGTAGTGTCTTGCGTACCTCAATGGCTCCAGGGCTCTTAGAAGCGCTGAAGCGTGCCCGTCGTCGGGGAGAGCGAGAAATTCGCCTCTTTTCCGTGGGTTCAATCTTCTTACCAATTGGCAGCGATGGCCCTGTGAGCGAATCCCGCCCTCGGGATCCTGTCGATGAAAAAGCCTTACCCCTTGAGCGGCCGACTTTCTGCGCCTTATTGGCCGGGCCTCGTCCGGGATTTTTGGAGCTCACGCCCGAGGAATACGATGTCTACGATGCCAAGGCGATTGCGGTGGAAATGGTGGAGCGTATGACGGGACGTCGAGCGCTGGTTGCCTCTACGGGCGGTCAGCCGCGGGCTGCCCATTATCATCCACGGGGTGCGGGCGCGATCAGTGTGGATGGCATGGAAGTTGGACTATTCGGCCCCCTACATCCCGATGTGGTCGAGCAGCAAGATCTTGATGGGAGCGCCCTACTGATCGAACTCGACCTCTCTTTGATTGAGGAGCTGGGCCATTTGATTCCGCGCTATCAAAAGATACCCAAGCTGCCTGCAATCACCCGAGATATTTCTCTGGTTCTGGACGAAGCGATTCCGGCCTCTCAAGTGGCGGCTTCCTTTCAAGCTGCGGCTGGTGAGCTCTGTGAGTCCGTCGAGGTCGCCACGGAGTTTCGGGGAGGCTCTGTTCCAGAAGGTCAGCGTTCCTTGACTTTCCGCGCGGTGTACCGTGACCCCCAGGCTCGCGTTGGGGCGGAAGGCGCTCGAACTCTCCGAGATAAAGAAGTCGATCAAGTTCAGGCGCAAGCCCTAGAAAAGGCCCAGCAAGAGTTTGGGGCGGCGTTGCGTTCTTAGGAAAAGAGAAGTGGTAGGTTTGCAGCGCTTTGAAATCCATTGGCTTGCTCTGGCAACGACCATTTTGCTCTAATCGAATAGCCTCGATGTTTGGTTTTCATTTTCCTTTGATTCTTCGTGCTTCGGCAGTGAGCTTTTGCGTGGTGAACGTCGGCGTCTGCGCGATTGCTGCAGAAGTTGAGGGGTCGGGGTCTTCCTCGAGCTCAGCCAGTCCATCGACAGAAGATGGGCAGACGACAGAAGCCAGTCCATCGATGGAAGATGGGCAGACGACAGAGAAGAGCGACGAGGAGCTCGCGTTTGCGCCACTCTCTCCCGATAGTCAGCGCCCAGGGCCGGTGGCTGTTGACGATAGTCCGTTTCCACCGAATCGCTGGCTGGATGTCGGAGGCTTCATGGGGTTGGTGGTTCGGCCCAGCAAAAAATCTGGAATTGAGTTCGGACCAGGTATTGCCTACGGGGCCTATTTACGGCCTGAGATTACCTCTTGGCTGGGAGCTCGACTTTACTATCGGCAAGAGAGCTTGACCGTGAGCGTTGAGCCAGGGGCATTTGATTGGGAAGGCGATTCATACGATTTCGAGTGGGAGCAACCGAATTTAAAGGTTGTGTCCTTGGGCTTGAACTTGGAACCAACACTCGTCCTTCGCCCTCGTTTGCGCGCCTACGGAATTTTGGGCTTGGGCTGGGTTCGCTACCGCGCAGCAACTCCGGAAGCAGAGGGGCAAGACTTTGGAAAGTTTTATCGCTCAGCTGTCGAGATTGATTTGAATCTCGGTCTCGGGGCCTCCTGGGATATCGTTCCCAATTGGCTGAACGTCAGCCTGTCGGCCTCTTATGGCTTCCCTTTTAGTCAGTCCGGCGATGCTTATAGTGCGCAACAGATTATCATTGATGGCCAAGCATCGATGATTGCGCCACTGCCAGAAACCAAAGGAGCGGCAGATGTGCTCCTTTCCTTAGCGCTGATTCTTTAATCGCATATTTTTTGCACTTCTCTCCTATTAGCTTGAAGGAAGAAAATCATCTTTTGCCGCCGAGAATCGCGCTGAGAAGTCGCCCACTTTTTTCTCCGTCTCGACGAAAAGAAAAGTATTTGTCTTCTTCAATGAAGGTACAGCCCTCGACATGGTCAATGGACTCAGCGGCTAAGCCTGCCTCGATCAACTGGGCCTCGACCATCTTCCGTAGGTCAATATAGGCTTTCTCTCCCACCCATCGAGCGATATCTTTTTCAGGTGAGCTATGAATGAGGCGCTCAGCGACATCCCGTGAAACTTCGAAGGAGTCTTGCGATAGATGGGGTCCGATTGCAGCGATGATATCTTCAGCGCCTTGTCTGCGTAGAGCCGTCACGCCTTGAGCTGCAGCATTGATTTCGCAGCCTTTCCAGCCAGAGTGTATGGCGCTGACCCACCCCGTCTTCCGACAGGCGACTAAAATTGGCACACAGTCAGCCGTGCGGATGCCCGCAGCGACCTGAGCGCTGTTGGTGATGACAATATCGCCTTCTTCTCTCACACTCGTTTCAAATTGGTCGTCTGCTGTCACAACTTTTGCGGCGGTCCCATGCACTTGACGTAAGTAGTGCAGGCGCTCCTTCTCGATACCGAACCAAGCTGCAGCTCTGCGATGATTTTCGGCAACGTCGTCTGCTGAGTCTCCTGTGAGTGACGAGAAGTTCAATGAATCAAAAGGAGCCCCAGAGACTCCGCCGGTACGGAAAAAAAATGCATGGCGAAAACCCGCTTTTTTAAGAAGGGGGCTGGTCAGTGAGTCATGGGAGGCGAGAGTCATGAAAGTCAGCTTACCAGAGTCTGACTGACTCTTTCGACCGAATTCTGGTGCCTACGGGGGAGAAAGCTGCTTTCTCCGGGGTATTCCTAGCGAGAAGGATCAAAACGAGACCAGCGGGCGAACCTTTGCTATTGAACTTCTGCGCATGACGAATCGGAAAAAAGATCCCTTTGTCGGTACCGAGATCCTTGATGGTCAATTTCGCATCGAAAAGAAAATTGGTGCTGGGGGCATGGGAGCGGTGTACCGGGCGGAAGAGCCAGCCATGGGTCGTCACGTAGCGATCAAGATTTTGCATCCGAAGCTCAAGGGTCGCGCCGATCTAGCGAGTCGCTTCCGACGGGAAGCTCGAGCGATGAGTCAGCTGAATCATCCCAATACGGTGAGAGTCTATCGCTATGGTGAGCTGGAGGACGGCTCCCTTTTTTTCGTGATGGAGATGCTCGAGGGAAAAAACCTCAATCAGGTCGTACGGCGAGATGGGCCGATGGAGCCACGTCGTGCCGTCCCGATTTTGATTGCGGCTTCTCATGCCTTGGCAGAGGCCCATGATCTAGGAATTGTGCATCGCGATCTGAAGCCTGAGAATATTTTTATCTGTCGCCAGTCTGGGTTGATGGATTACCCCAAGGTGCTGGACTTCGGCTTGGCAAAAGTAACGGAGCAGCAGATGCAGCCAGGATCATTGATTCTGACTCAAGAGGGCATGGTATTCGGCACGCCGGAGTTCATGTCCCCGGAACAGGCCAAGGGAAATTCGATTGACGCTCGGAGTGATATCTATGCGTTAGGCTGTATTCTCTATGAGGCTCTCACGGGCAAATTACCATTTCGGGCGAAGGCACCGATGGATTATGTGAATCAGCATATCTCGGTACGCCCCATCCCTTTGAACGAACGAGTGCCTGAGCGT
>JAKVCH010000003.1 GCA_022447485.1 Polyangiaceae bacterium
CGAGCAAGAGACCGGAATTAGAGCGCTCTAAAATTGCCGTGATGAAGTCCACCTCGGCCATTCCCTCAGCTTCGATGTCGACGTAGGAAGAGATATTTTCAATTAGAAAAGGACATTGGAGTCGCTCTTCGATAGCGGCAATATGGTCGGCGACGTGCCCAACATATTGGGGTGTGCGCGGTAGGGGTAAGAGCTCATGCAGTTGAAGAGGGCCGACTTGGCCGAGCGAAAGGTGGTCGGAGTGAATCGGACTTCGGCTTTTTTTTAATTCTTCTCTGAGGGACTTAAAGTAGCCTTCATCGGGAAGATGGGCGCTTCCGACGCTCATAGTGAGCCCATGGCTGAGTAAGGGGTAGAAGTGGCTTAGCCTTTCCAACGAAGCCGGGAAATAACCGCCTCTCCCCATATAGTTTTCGGGAGAGAATTCTAAAAAGTCGATTTCCTTGGGTTGTTGGCTCAGTAAGTCGTCCAAGAACTCCCAACGCAACCCCAAGCCAATTCCATGGAAATTTCGACACAGTTGCTTTGCTCTCAAGTAGCTAGCGGTCACTCGGTACCGTTAGAGACTAGAGAGATGTCTCTGGCGCGGAGGGGCTCGTCTTCGGGGCAGGAGAGTCAAGTTCGCCCTGAGCTGTGCTGCCGCCGAGCCCCATTTGATTTCCGTTGGGGACCGGCTGAGCCTGAACTCTGGTGCTCCCTTTTTTATCATCAGGTTCGATCGTAACGGCTCTTGGTTCGGGGTTGTCGACACTGATGCGTGTGACAGGAAGGGCATCGATGCCATCGGTCACATTGCGAGCGTAGACCTTGGTTGTCTCTGGCGGAGTCGCCTGCTTTGAGCAGGCGAAACAGAGGGTCGAGAGAGACGCGAAAAGGAGTGCCAGCACGCGTCTTGTTGTGATTGTCCGTCGCTGAACCATAGGCGCACTCTAGCCTGGACCATTGGGGCGCGGCTATCTGGGAAGGAATCAAGGTAGAACTAAGGGGCTTCGTGCTCTGAATCGAAGGATGACGACGAGCTTTTCTTGGACCGGGCTAAGAACGCCAAGCCGCCTCGAACGAAGGCCGTGTCCCCCATGGCCTGTTGAGCTAATTGGTTCCAGCGACTATCGAGGTGCCCCTCTGCATTGCGTGCCTGAATCTCGTGCTCGCTCAGGGGTACTTTGAGTTTCTTTTTTAGACGAAAAAAGAGGGCGACAGGTGAAGAAGATGCTGGGTTTTTCGGATAAAGAAAGTCGACTTCCAGGCGGTGACTGCGGACGACGTTGAGTTGTCGAATCGAGAGGTTACCCTGAATTTCTCCGAGAACACGACGCACCTTCACCCCATCGAGACTCAAAAGGTCTTGTTCAACGGCATTTGTTAATGCAGCCTGAAAGTCCTTGGCGAAGGAAACCGACTTACCGCGCTGGGCCTGGCGGAAATTGAAGGCGCGGGCTCTTTCTACGGTAAAACGAAGAGAGCCTGGTTGGAGCCAATGGATCAAACTTCTCGTCGTCAACGAAAAGATACGCGTTTTATTTTTTTTCGAGCCAGGGATTGCTACTTCTTGTTGGTAGGGCTCTAGGTTGATGTCCTGCAGCGAGAGTTCCAAAGAGCCTTCAAGATGCTCCAAGTCCCTCATTTGCCACTTGAGGCTTCCGTGATGCACTTGCCAACAGCCTTGTGGCCCAGGCAATTTTCGGGAAGGCACTGAAAAACACAATTTTTGTCTCGGAGCTAGCTGCCAGTAGCTTTCGACTATTTTTGGGCTTTTAGAATTGCTGGAGGCTTTCCACGGCGCCGTCGGGCTTTCTTTGGAAGTATTTGGTGTGCATGCAAAGCAGAAAAAAAGCCCCAAAATCAGTTTGCAATTGGGGTGAAGCCAGCTGCGGCACGGAGCTGAATTCCGTTGCTCTTTGAATTTCTGTCGCATCCTCCCAGGAGTCTAGCGAAAATTGCATGAAAATGGGTGCTTTTCGTTTTGCTCTGGCCTAGCGGTCGATTGAGAATATAGTCCCGCACGTGACGTATTCAGCAGTCTTCAAGTGCTTCAAAGGATGTCCTGGCAGCTGGCCGGTGACCGAGCAAATCTATACCTGTCCCACCTGTGGAGGCCTACTCGAGGTCGCCCACGATATGGAGGCTCTTAAGACCAAGAGCGGACCTGCTTGGACCAAGCTTTTTGATGAGCGCTACAGGCGCAATCAATGGCCTTACGGGTCTGGTGTTTGGGGAAAACGAGAATGGGTCATGCCAAGCGTACAAGACGATGAAATCGTGTCGATGTATGAAGGCGGAACGAACCTTTTTTGGGCGGAACGTTACGGTAAAAGCTTAGGCCTTGATGACCTCTGGGTGAAGCTATGCGGAAATAGTCATAGTGGTTCCTTTAAAGATTTAGGAATGACTGTTCTTGTCTCCGTCGTGAAGAAAGCCATCAAAGAAGGTCAGAAGATTAAAGCGATAGCTTGCGCTTCGACTGGCGATACCTCGGCTGCCTTGGCCGCTTACGGGGCCTCGGCAGGGCTTCCCGTTGTAGTGCTTTTGCCCCGGGGAAAGATATCAACAGCACAGCTTGTCCAGCCGATTGCTCACGGTTCGATGGTCTTAGGTCTCGATACCGATTTCGATGGTTGTATGGAGATTGTGAAGCAGCTGGCCGAGCAAGGAATCGTCTATCTTGCGAACTCGATGAACCCTTTGCGCCTGGAAGGACAAAAGACGGTTGGTATTGAAATTGTTCAGCAATTTGGTTGGCAGGTTCCGGACTGGATCATCCTGCCGTCAGGTAATCTCGGTAATGCCTCAGCGCTTTATGCTGGCTTCAAGATGATGCGTGAGTTGGGCGTGATTGACCGCTTTCCTCGATTGGTGGTTGCTCAGGCGGAAAACGCGAATCCGATGTATCGCGCCTATAAGGCCGGAGCTGCAGAGGTTGAGCCCATTAAGGCGCTGCCGACCCAGGCCAGTGCTATTCAAATCGGTAATCCTGTCTCAGCCCCTCGAGCGATGAAAGCTCTCCGTGCGATGAATGGTATTGTTGAGCAAGCCAGTGAGCAGGAGCTTTCGGATGCGGCCGCCCGAGCCGATGCCTCTGGACTGTATACATGTCCTCATACGGCTGTAGCATTGGCCGTTCTTGAGAAGCTACGTGCTGCCGACACCATTCGCTCTGGAGAAAAGGTGGTTTGTATATCGACTGCAAACGGTTTGAAGTTCACAGACTTCAAGGTCAAGTACCATGAAGGTTCAATTCCTGGCGTAGAGAGCCATCATAAGAACCCAGCGGTGATGCTACCCGCTGACGTGAATCAAGTGATTGATGCCATCAATCGGCGCTTCTAGATTTCGATAGGTGCTCCGCTTGCGTCGGGGAATCAAAAAAAACTCAGCTTCCTTGCGGAGCTGAGTTTTTTTCGCTGAGCTGCTGTTCAGAATCGCCAGCGGGCAGCAGCGCCACCCCCCTCCTTAGAAACGACAGGCGCCACCATGAGTCGGGAGCGAGCCATCTTCTCTGCTGCCTGCTTCTTATTCTTTGCCGTGAGTAAGACAATACCAGTGACTCCGAGGGTGATGGCAGCGCCAAAGCACATATCGGCAATTAAGGCATTTCGCTCCACTTTATCGGCCTGATTTGAAGTCGGATCGTCGTTGAATTTCTTTTTTCCGGTGAGAGCGAGCACTCCGAAGACCGACCCAGTCACTAAGCTCGCTCCTGATAAGCTCAAGGTAACAATGATGGGAACTTTGCTTTGTTGAGCCGAGGGTTGAACCGTTTTTGTGACGACGGCAGGTTCTTTCTCCTCGGTGGTGGAGAGAGCAATCGTCTGCTCGATGTTGCTACCGCCCTCTGGCGCGATTTCGATTGTTGCTGTGGCATAGCCATCGAGCATCGCCTGTACCTCGTGGTCTCCCGCTTCTAGTTCAACGTCGAGAGGCGTGACACCTTTTTGGCTGACTCCATCAATTGTTATTGGCGCGCCCTCGGGGTTTGTGGATATTTTCACCTTAGCAGGTAGGTACTTCTTGAGTTCCTCGAGTCGGTTGGTGGCAATTTGTACCTCGTCGGCACCGACATAAGTTGCGCCGGGATTTGCCAAAAATATTTCATAGGCGGTCGCCGTATTTGCTGCAGACTGCTGCTCACTGTCAGCCTTATCAAGACAGCGAGCCATCCAGTATTCAGCATGCGGAGAAGGGATAAGCTGGTAAGCTTTTTCGAAAGAATTAAACGCCTCGCTATAGAGCGCCTGATTATATTTTTCCTGGCCTTCTTCAAAAGCAGCCATCGCAGCCTTTCGCTCTTCTTCGGAAGGGCTTGTCGCTACCGTGGGGCTTGGGCTTTCCCCATTTTCCTCTCCTTTAGCTGCAGCTTTCTCTGGCTCGGTGGTTGCCTGAGCCTCCGGGGAACCCTCAGGTTTCGAGGCTTCTTGCGAGGAAGCCTCGCCGTCTTTTGGGGAGCTGCTCTTGTCTTGAGTGCTGCTTTCTGCTGGTGCCTCCAGATTCTTTCCGGTGGCAGATGTTTCGGCCGCCCAGCTGAAAGAAGGGCATAAAAGAGAAGCTACCAAGAAGAGAGGAACTGCGGTTCGCGGTCCCAGTGTCGTTCGACGAGCGGCTAAAAAATTCTGGGCTTTCATTGAATCTTTTCTCAACAAATTGCTTCAAATGGTGGAAAAACTTACTTGAGGCACAAAGTAGTCTGTCAAATGCTCGTCCGACAAGGGGATCTTTCGCTATCATGCCAGAATCTGTCGATTTGCCCCCCAACTCCCCAAAATTCATGCGCTCTCAGTCCTCTAAAGCAAGTTCTGACCCTTCGTTGAATCATCGCTCGTCGTCTGAGTTTGTCGAGACGGTTCCGCCCTCCGCTGTCGAAACGGTTCGTGATGAGGAAATTCCCCGCTATTTGGGTGATAATGCCGTATTGGCGATGCTTTATGCTCAGGTGCGTCAGGCGATCCAAAACAAGGAGGAGCAGCTCGTGGCGGAGCGCTCTGGTCGCCTCGCGTTACAGTTAATGAAACGCGGCATTGAGCTTCGCGATGCTGTGGAGCTGGCAGAGCGAGCCCTTCCCACACTCAAAGACCCTGCTTTGGCTCTCGAATTAGCCAACTGCTGGGCCGGTTCTGGTGATGCTGCTCGGGCTGCTGGAATTCTTCAGGAAGCGATCGAACTTTTGCCAGAAGACCAACGAGGCACCGCGTGGCGCAAAGTCGGTAAGTGGCAAGCCCAAGCTGATCGGCGTCGACCAGCTCACCAAGCTTTGCGCCATGCCGTTGGTTGTGATCCAAAGGATCCCCTTGCTTGGGAGGAATTAGGGACTTTGGGCTTTTGGTCCGAGATTCCTCGCAGCGAAGCGGCAAGGTCATTCTTGGCTGCGGCGACCTTGTATACGCGACAAGGCAAGAGGGCCGCTTCTTTTGAGAATCATTTGCGCGCTTTCGAGGTAGATCCTTCGTTCGAAGCAGCAGCTGAGGGCCTTGCGAATGCGCTTGTCGTCCGTGGCCGGGAAGCAGCGGCCGATGAGGTTTGGCGCCAGCATCTGCGCTTTGCCTCGGCTTCGACCCGGGCTGCATTCCATCAGCGTAAGTTTCTGTCGGCGCTTGAGAAATCACAATGGGCAGCGGCTCTTGAATACGCCCTGGAGGCAGAGCTAGATATTGAGCTGGACGCTCGTGCCTTGTCCGACGAATTGTCGGGGAACGATCAACGCTCCACGCGATTATTCGAGAGCCTTTGTCTGCATTCTGATCCCTCGAGCTCGACGCAAGAATCAGGCGAGAAATCTACTTGGTTACCCCATTGGTTTTCAATTCTGATCGCGAGTCATATTCATGATTGGGGACGAGAGCAGACAGAGGAGCTTTTAAGAAAGTATGCTGCACTGACCCGTGACCAGAGTGGTTTAGAGGCTCTGGGAGCGGTTGATACCGGGCTTCCGATTTCGCTCTACCGCCAGCGACTTGGCCTCGAGGAAGAAGGAGCGATTCGCCGAGAGTTGCGAGTTCAAATTGCCTGGCGTGAAGTATTGCGAGGTGGCTGGCAAGCTGCATTTGAAGTCCTCGAGCCCTTAGGTAATGAACGAAATCTCGAGCCCGGACAGGCTGCGCTGCTCGCGATCGTTTCCGGCAGAGCTCTGAGAACAGTGTCACGACTGAGAGCCTTGGCCTTATTGGCGCCTCATCTTCCAGATGAACCCCGTGCTGTACTTCTGGCCGTTGCTGCGGAGGGGTTGTTGTCTCAAGGCTTTCAAGAAGAGGCTCGCGGCCATGCCGAATTGGCTGCGAGCCTTCTGCCCTCTTCAGGGAGAGTGATGGCAACTCTTGCGCGGGTAGCCCTCAATGATCCGCAGTCTGCATCGCCTCTTCAATTAGAATCTTCACTAGCGGTGTTAGTTGCTCAGGGGCAGGCCTGTCATGTTCTCGCTGAGGCGGCTCGAAGGCGAAGATCCTATCGTCTCGCAATGACCTGGGCAGAGCGACGTTTTCTTTTGAGGCCAGGTGATTGCGCAGCCGCCAATGATTATCTGAAAATCACTGTTGAAGGCCAAGATGAGCCACGGATCCTCCGTGCTCTCGAGCAGGTATTCAGCCGTCCACTGCCGCTGCATGCGCTCGGCGAATCAGTCATTTCTGCTCTTGAGGGCTTAGGTCAAGCTCCAGCCGACCTGTCTTTCAAAGCTGGAGAGCTGGTTTTATCTCAATTCGGAGCATCTTCAGCCGCCATCATTCGAGCTTTAGGCTCCCTCGCTTCGCTCGGAGCTGGTCCCCGGCTTGCCGCGATGGTTTTGGAGCGCCAATTAGTGCGAGCCGCACCTGCTTTGCGAGGAGAACTCTATCTTGCCTTGGCGCAATCTCGAGAACAGGCTTTGGACCGCGTTTCTGCTTGTCGAGCTCTACGCAAAGCTTTGAGCGCAGGAGCGTCGCCCTCAGCCGTGAAGACGGTTTTTGCTGACTTGGGCGATGTTGTCGAAGCCGATGCGCGTCTTGCGGCTCTGAACTTACGAGCGGAGTTGAGCTCCAAAAATTCAGATTTAGCTCCTGCGAAACTAGGGAGTCTTTATTTTCAGCTTGGTGTGGCACGCTGGGATTTGGCTGAAGACACAGCGGGTGCTTTGCAGGCGCTATCGAAGGCGGCCCGACTGGACGAGGAGTTAGGGTTAGAAAGGTTCGCTCACTACTTGAGAGTCTTAGCCGGGTTAGATGGGGCCGTGGAGCATCTGACCCAACTCGCACACCAAACGCCCGAGCCGCGTCGCTCTGGGCGTATTTTAGGCCTAGGAGCGCGAATTTTACTTGAGGGTGGCCGAAAGAGCGAAGCCTTCGGCCTAGCCGAGAAGGCCCTTCTATTAGCCCCTATGCAAACAGAAGTATTGACCTTGGCGGAGAGAAGCTCTTCCTCAGAGGAAATCGTTCAGCTGGAGCGCCTGTATCATGAAGCATCTACGGCAACATTGGGACAGTTTGGGGAGCGTGCTGTTCGCTACCGCGCTGCTCGCTTCCTAGAGAATCGTGGCTTCGCTGACTTAGGCTTAAGCCACGCGGTTGCTGCCTTTCGAGCGGTCCCTGCGGAGGGGGTTGCCTATGTACTAATGAGACGACTTGGGGAATCGACCGGTCAGCTGGAACCTGTTGTTCGAGCCCTCGAAGATGTCGCTGCCAAAGCGGTCAACAACGATGAGCGGGCGCGTTGGTTGGAAAAGGCTGCCGCCGTCACAGAAGGTGCCGCTGGTGCCGAATTGTCGCGGGTCGATATTCTCGTTCGTGCTGCCTTGGTTCGTCCTGAAGAAGCTACGATTCGCGAATTGACGACAACGCTTTCAGAAGTTGTTCGGCAAGCGACTCAGGCCAGAACGGTGGAAGAGCTGGAAGAGCGTCTAGCTCAGGTAGCCGAGGAAACTCGTGCTCATGCCAGTGGTGCGCATGGAGCAACAGTTTGCCTCCTTTTAGCAAAATCAGCTTTTGACGACTTTGCCAACCGGGAGCTCGGGCTAACTCAAGTTCGTAAGGCCCTGAGCTGTGATTGTGAGGTGCCATATTGGCAGTCTTTGACTCATTCACTTGACCTGATTGCCACCGAGCCCAAGAGCGCTCATGAAATCTTGGACATTATTGTTCAGTTAGGGTTGAAAAAAGGGAAGGAACTGGGAATACCACTCCTGTTGTGGGCTGCTGGGCTAGCAGAGCGGCTAAAAGCAGAGGGGGTTCGTGCGGAGCTACTCGTTCAGGCGGCAGACGAGCGACCGGATGACGCTGAGTTGGTGTCGCAGGCCAGAGATTGCGCGCTGCGCGCCGGGCGGCCTGATTTGGTGGAGATAGTGGAAGAACTATTACCACTTGAGGAAAGAGCTCGCTTAGTTCTTGAGCGACTGCCCTCGAAAACAGCTGAAGAAGGGCTAGAGCTTCTTCACGAGCTTCATATAGATGAGCTGGAGATCTCCCTGAGGTTGCGGTTGTTAGAAGCGATTGCAGTTCGTCAAGAAGAACTAGGAAACGAGCTTGGTGCAGCTGCTGCCTGGCGACAACTTGATGCCTTGGATTCCTCCAACGAACTCGCTTTGCGCGGCCTAGAGCGCGAGGCGGAGCGGTGTGGTGAATTCGAAGAATTAGTGAAGTTGCTCGATAGAAGAGCTGAATTGGCTCAGGGTCCTGAGGAGCGTAGAAGTGTTTTGATGCGTCGGGCCGTTGTTCTCGATACGCAATTAGGACGAACAGCTGATGCGCGGCGAGCCCTCGAAGGATTGTTGAAAGAGTTCCCTGAGAGTCTATCCATTTTGCGCCTCGTCGCTGACTCCTGGGAGAGAGCCGGAGATAGTGCAACCGCGGCACGAGCTTGGGAAGATGCAGCCTCCGCCGCGGTATCATCATCGGATAAGGTAGCTGCTGCCGCTCGAGCAGCGCAAGCCTATTTCGATGCCGGAGAGGTTCAATTAGCCAGGCGAGTATTAGACCAAGAGCCTGTACCAGGGAGAGAGTGCGACCTTCTGCGTTTGAAGGTAGCGGAGGCTTTGGGGGATGATGTTCTGAAGATGACGGCGCTCATCGACCTAGCTGGTGCTTCGGCCACCGATATTGAGACCGCAGGGCGTTATTATTATGAAGCTGCTCTTCTGTCTCACCAAACCAACAATTTGGAGAGAACGGCAGACTTAGCGCATCGGGCGGCTATGCGTTTAACTGAAAATGCTGAGACGAAGCTCTTTGCCGCAGAGGCTCAGACTATTTGTTCAACTACGCAAAGCGGTTCTCTCCCCCAAGATGCAGGGCAGAAAATTTTAGAGAATCTAAGAGATATTTCCGGCGAGCTGGAGCCTGAACAGGCCGCATTAGCAGAGGTCTTGCGGGCCTTAGCCTTAAACTCTGTCGAAGGTTTGTCCGAGGCGCGGCGCGCCATTCATCTCGCCCAGACGAGGCACGGGGACCAGCCCTTGGTCCTAGCTGCTGCTCTTTCGTTTGAGTTGGGGTCGATCGAGGAGCGTTTATCAAACTATCAAGCTTTGATTGGTACAGAGTTGCGGGGGCTCTTTTCGCTCTCAGAGCTGCTGATCGAAGGAGCGCGCTTTGGTTTGAGTCATGGTGCTTTTGAAGTGGCCAGGAACTTGGCAGCGGCCGTGGGGGACGATGATCCACAAAAAGACGTCGCTTCCCTGATTCTGACTCAGGTAGCTCACGCCGAAAGTGAGGCAATCGCCGCGGAACAGAAGGCGGTGATCGAGGAGGCAAAGGCAGCCCGCGAAGGTTTAGGGAGCGAAAGTGTGGCGCCGCTAGCAGTTGGTTTAACTGATGAGACGGCTGCGCCGAACAAAGCAGACGTTGACGAAATTTCAGAGAAAGCTGGGTCGCTGAATCGGCCCTCAGGAGCGGCTTCTTCAGGAGCGGCTTCTTCAAGTGCCGAAAATAGCCGCGACTCATCGCCCTCACGGCGTCCAGCAAGTTGGAGGCCGTCAGAGTCCACTCGGAATGATGAAGAGTTAGTTGTTCTCTTTGAAGCCGGTGATCTTGATGCTGGAAGGGAGCTTCTGCAAAAGTTGTATCAGGTGCGAGGACGGCAGCGCGAAGCGATGATTGTCGCTCAGCACTTGGCCTGGGCGTGTCCTGCAGATTCTGGGGTGCTGGGGAGCCTCCTTTCATTAGCCTCGCGAGATGGAAACGAACCCCTTGTATTAGCTGTCAAGCATTTACTGGGCACATTTGGGTCGGGAGAACGGGTTCGTCCTCCCAAGGTAGACGAGCTTGACTTGCAGGTTGATGCTTTGCAGTCAGTCTTATGGCGTGGGGGGCGAACACCGACCGCCGAAGCTTTTGCGATTATTTGGGAGCATGCCGCGGGACAATTTAGAAAGACGTTCAGTGATTATTCCGTGAGCGGTGTGCATCGTGTCAGTCTGTCTGCTCCTACGGTCTTATCTCAACTGTATCGGCGAACAGCGACAGTTTTAGGTATGGGAAGGACCGCTCTTTTCTGTCCTACGACGCGGGGAAGTATTAAAATGGAGGTCGCTTTGCTGCAGCCGCCGGCCGTTGTTGTTTCGGGCGAGATTCGCGAATTAACTCGTGAGCTTGAGTTCTACCTTGGAGCTAAGCTAGCTG
This sequence comes from Polyangiaceae bacterium, assembly GCA_022447485.1. GTDB lineage: Bacteria > Myxococcota_A > Polyangia > Polyangiales > Polyangiaceae > NIC37A-2. The sequence goes on from JAKVCH010000003.1 coordinate 10,572, forward strand.
CATGTTCTCCCGAACACGCCCTAGTTATCGCCTGTGAGCGTCCACAGATTGAGACTTTACTCGAGGCGTTGCAAATGGCTTTCGGCGAGGGCTATGAGCGTTCGTCGAAGCCAGAGCCGGAACTAGCGCGCTTAGCCGGTGTGCTTTGGGATACGATTCCCCCTCGTGCACAACGCCGTTTGAGAGAGCTATGTGGGTTAATTAAGGGGGTTAATTATGATGCTTTACTTATGGACACGCGCCTTGTTCTGCGCCGCGCCGGCTTAGTCGCTTGTGGCGACTTAGAGACTGCCGTTCAAGATGTTTGCCGCGATGAAATGCTGGAAACGCCCAGCAATATGGCGCAATTAGCGCGCTTAGCCGAGTCATCCTTTGCGATGAAAGACTTATTGAATCTCGCCATTTCTCACGAATACGCTCAATTACGATTTCGGCGCCAGGTCGGGGCAGAAAATTGGTGAAAGTGAAAAGACGCTGTGGTTTTCTTGAGAGGAAAGAATTAGCGCGACATATTTGTCACAGCTTTTTCGTCTTGAGATCGTCAGAGTTGTCTCGAAATCACTGCTTTTTCTCTGCTTTTCGCCTTTACCCTCGGATTACGAGATTTTGGAACAGAAATTGCTAAACGTGTTACGGCGGGTGTTCGTTCGCGAGAGTGTTCCATGGCTCCTTTTTTAAAGCAGAATCAATTCAATCGATATTCATCCTGTCTCTCTCGAGTCGGGAGCCTAGGGCGATTGACTCGACGAATGATGTTTCGTCGCAAGTTAGGTGCAATTGCAGCCCAGAGCCGCGCCTTGCCTAGGTTAGCCGCTCTGCTCCCTTCAACTCTGTTTTTGGCGGTCTTGACTGGCTGCAATGTCGCCTACGATCTTGAGGAGGCGGCAACTTCGGCGAACGAATGTCAGGAGGACTCCGACTGTGGTTTTGGCATTTGCGATCAAGGAGTCTGTTTGGCTACCAACACCGATCTTAATTCGGTACTGGTGGAAGTAACCCCCGCGGCCAGCACCCAAAAAATAGCCGGTGTTCGGTTTTTACTTGACCGTGGTCAATTAGAGGAGGCCCCAACCGCAACCGAATCCGATGCTCTTCGCTCCGACGTTCTGATCGAATTACCCCACGTCAGTCAGGTCAGTGGCACTGTGAGCGGGGCTGATTTACGGCCGAGTAGCTGTGTTGACTATGTGGAGGCCGTAGCAGATGACGTTGCTCCTTCACAAGATGGCTCTCTGCCGGTGCGTGTCAGTCTCATTCCGCGGGAGCGGTTACTGGGGCTGACGAACCCTGCATTTGTGACAGAAGTAGACTCAGGTGATCAACGCTCTTACTCATTTGAGCTCTCAGCTTCGCCCGGACAATACGACCTCTACGTCGAACCATTAGCCATGGCTGGAGATTGTGTTCGTCCGCCGTACTTGGTGATTGATCAAGAAATAGCAGCCGGCGAGGTTCAAGTAGAGTTGGAGCTCCCTGAACCGAGTCGCCTCTCCCTGCGCGTTGATTGGCCGGATGCTACGACCGAGCTGGATGGCTGGACGGTGGCAGTATTGGAGCGCGATTCGGGCCGGCGACTTTCTAATATCGTTGAGCTTTCGCCAGACGCAAGAATCCCAGGAAAATCACAGTACCAGATCGAGTTAGCCTATTCTCAGGTCGATGGGGGCGATCCCGATGCCACTGTGGAGTTGATACGTTTAGCCCCTCCTGAAACAAGCGTTGCGCCAACCCTGTACTTTGAGCGACGTGTGGTTGAACTCTTGCAAGATTCGGTGGGAGTGATCGATCAAATTGGCGCTCTGAATGCTCCCGTCAGCCTCGAAGGTACGGTCGACTTTAGTCAGCCTGAGATGATGGCTAGGGCCGCTTTGAGCTTTTCCGCATTGAGCGTTGAGGGCGTAGCGCCGGGCACGGTAGCTAGTTTTGAGCGTATTGTTGAGAGCGATGAGCAGGGCCGCTTTCGCGCTGAGCTTTTGCCTGGAACCTACAGAGTATTGATTGAGCCTAGTGATCCTGGGTTTGCGCAGCGAGAGCTTGAGTTTGTTGTGTCGTCTGAAACGGCCGCCCAAGCCGTCTCTTTTGAGGTTGTTCCGCGCGCCCGCCTCACCGGTTCCATACTGAGCTTCACGGGTGATCCAGCTCCTGGTGTCAAAGTTGAGGCGATATCTCGTACAGCATCAAGCGCCTACAATAGTGATGACGCTGGGGCGACTTCTTTTGCCCGCGGCCGGTCCGTGGGCGTGATCTCGGAGAAAGATGGTCGTTTTGAGATCTTAGTTGATCCGGGCGAGTACGATCTTGTGGCCCGCACCGAGAGCGGAAGTGACTTTGCCTGGGCAGTTCATCTCGGGCTTTCTGTATCAGATGCTGACATTGGGCTTGGTACTCTTGACCTACCTTTGCCGATTAAGTTTCGTGGAATTCTCGATAGCCTCGATGTTGGTAGTCTCCCCTCCGCTTTCGTGAGGGTGTACGCCTACCTCGATCAACAGAGGGATGTAGCGAACTTTGATGAGGCGGTTGAGTTGGTTCAGGTGGGAGAGGTGCGAGCGGATGAGTTTGGTGAGTTCAACTTGCTCTTACCCTCTTTTTTAAACTCCTTTGCAGACTCACCTTGAGAGGTCGGTTGTACGTTGATGTCGTCTCCTGATTGACTTTTTCGCCCCGAGCTTTCGGCCTATCCAGTGAGATTAAAAGTTCGTTGATTATTTGAAATTTTTCACTGAACAGACTGGTTCCCCCAGGAGAGAGGAACTACTGTTCCAATCCACCGTGTCGATGAGCAGCAAAAGTCACGAGCCTGAGTCGGGGCATGAAGAGCGCGCTGAGAGCACGGCTGTGGCTCTGCATGAGGTTTCTAACGCGCTCACCGTCGTTCTTGGCTGGCTTGATGTTGCTTTAGGCGGAGGTTCAGACGAAGATTTGAAAGATGCCCTCACGATTGCTCAAGAGCATGCTCGTCGCGGTCAGAGGATGGCTCGTCGGGCTATTGGGGCAGAGGTCGAACCTCAAAACTTGAGGAGAGGTTGTGTTGAATTAGCTCAGTTCGTTATTCGCTCTGCTGCGCCTCAAGCGAGCGAGAAAGGCGTGAGTTTGCAAGTTGAGCTCGATTCAACAGTTAGTGATAACGTAGAGGTTAGCGATACTGAATCACTGATTCAAGTGTTGACCAATCTTCTACTCAACGCCCTTGCGTTTTCACCGCGTGATTCCTCGATTACGCTCGCTGTGGGGCTCAGTGCCCAAAGCGTGAAGTTCACGGTCCAAGACCAAGGTCCGGGTGTCCCATTGCAGAGTCGTCCTCAGCTTTTTACAGCACCAGAGAGCACTCGCGCCGGTGGTGCAGGAATTGGACTTCCTTATTCGCGTTCCTTGGCGCGCCGTCATGGAGGCGAGCTACTGTTATTAGACTGTCCAACGGGTGCGCGTTTTGAACTTCATTGGCCGACAGCGAGCAATGAGGAGAAGCATGATTCAAAGAAAGCTATCAAGGTAGCTCATCTTGAGGGGCTTCGTATTCTTCTCGTGGATGACGATGAAGCGCTGACAACGATGGTGGAGCTCGGACTGGAAGCCCGGGGCGCCCAGGTCCTCGTCGCCCATGACCTCGAACAATTGAACCGATTATTGGATCGACGTCCGGTTCTGGACCTTGCCCTTCTTGACCTTTCGCCTCTCGGGGACCGACTCGAAGAGGTTGTGGATAGACTTCAGGCTTGTCTACCGGAAGCTCCGATTGCTCTACTGAGTGGACAACCTACCGGCGTTCCACCGGAAGTTGAGGGCAGGGTAAAGGATTGGATCAGAAAGCCCTTTGAGATTGCTGAATTGACGGCGCGGATTCGAGCCTTGCTAGCATCTCAAAAGTGCTTGTCTTAATTTGATCGTCTTGCTTTGAGCGCTCAAAAAGTAGACTGCAGGAGCCCTCGTCGTTGAGTAGAATCAGTGTAGGGGCCTTGGTTCTGCTGCTGTCTCGCATGAATTCGACCGAGGAACCATTTCTCTCTTGACTTGTCGTCGTCTGCGCCTAACTTCCCCCTCCCCAAGCAATGAATCTCATTGTTGGGGCTTTGCCGACGAACTGTCATTAATTCGTCGGTGATGAAAATTATTCTTGAGAGAATAAGCCTTTTCGGAGGTACTGATTGCGCAGGTGGCGGAATGGCAGACGCGCTAGCTTGAGGTGTTAGTGGGGTAATTCCCGTGGAGGTTCGAGTCCTCTTCTGCGCACAAGAAACCCCCTAGAAGAAATTCTTCTAGGGGGTTTCTTTTTTCCCGGGGTAAACCGGGGCTGCGTTGCCGACTCGCCTGCGCAATCAGCCTGCCTAGCGACCGGCCGCTCTCGGCGACGGCATCGGCTCGCCTCTCAGCGGCCGGCTCGCCTTTGGCTCAGTGGAGGCGGAGGCGCGAGAGAGGGTCGCGGTGAGGCTGTAGTCTTAGGCGGTGGTGGAACCATCGACTTTTTTGGTGCGCTAGCAGGTGCATTTGAGGTGGGCGCGGTTTTCGCCTGAGCCGCTCTTGCCTCATAAGCGATCAGGAGCTTGATCAACGTATTCGAATTAGGCTGCCCAGCTTTTGATGCCGCTGCGAGCTGATTGGGATCGAGGGTGTTGAGGAGAGCCGAGAGCGCCGAAGCCAGAATCTTCTGATTCGGGAAGGAGTCTTGGATATGCTCTTCTTGCTCCTCTGGGCCATCAAGGAGCAAGAGCTCGGAATACATCGACTCCAACCCAAGCAACTCAGGTGAACTCAGACTTTGGGCGGAAGCTGGCAGTCGCTGAATGCTTGATAGCAGGCTAGTGGCACGCTGACGGGCTTCAGATTCGGCAGCATTCATCGATGCTGGTGCCCCTGCAGCCCCGGCCGCCGCTGATGCAGCTGCAGCTTGCTTCGGCTGGGCGATCGCTTTGGCTGCTGCCGCCTTCTTCTTGGTCTTTGCTGCGGCCTGAGCCTTCGAGGCTTGCTTCACGCTTGAGGGGGCAGACTTCGCTCCCTCGAAACCAGCGGCTCGTGCTACTTCGCCGAGAATCACCGCATCCCAGATATGGGAGAGTGAGATGTGTTCCAGCCAGTTGCTGAGGCCGATACTTTCCAGCAGGAGCGTGGCGTTGAAGGGCTTCGATTCTAAACCTGCCTCAATTGCGGCTACGAGCGTAGCTTGTACCGTCGCTGCTGGTAGGTCACTGGCGAGTCGCTCTGGTGAGACTGCACGAATGAGTTGCGGCAGGTTCAGCAGCTCTTCCTGAAGCGCTGTTTCGATCATGGCCAGTAGTCGTTGCTGGGAGCGCTTGCCTGATTCGAGCCAGAACTGCTCGCGAATTAAAAGCTCCCAGAGCTTTTGGGTGTCGAGGTAACGAACATGCTCGTCAATACTCACCACCTCCAGCAGATTAGCAGGAGTGCAAATTTTCTCATCAAGAGCAATTTGGAGGTCTTCGGCTGCAGCAGCCGTCGACTTTTTGGGAGCAATTTTAGCGTGGACGCCAGCTGCCTCCACTAATAAGCGAGCTCGAAGCTCGCTGGCTGGTTCTAACGCCGTCATCAGCGTTTCAGCATTGAAGTCTTTGTTGAGATGCTCGGGAGTGAGCCAGCTCTCGTTGAGCGCGAATTGGTAGCAGAGGGAGAGAAAGCGATCGGACGCAGTATCGAGTTGAGATTCGGGCATGAGGCCGCCTTATGAGTATTGTTTAATGTAACTTTGGACGGCGAAGGCAGAGCTGTTCGAGGGAGGCTTGGCGTCGGCGTCCTTGATGGCTGTATGATGGCGCTAAATTAGCTCATGGCTCCATAGGAAACCGCTTTCTTTTGATGGAGTTATTTCTGTGGCCAGCAATCCATCGGCTAGGCTCACAGCAAAGCTATAATCTCACACTAAGATCGGAATTATTGACTAGAGCAGGTGGGTCTTCGCCCCGGTGCGGGTTCGGGGGAAATCATTGAAAACTGAAAACTTCTGTCAGACTTGCAGAAAAGAGAGAGGGCGCCCTTGGTCCCTTTCATTCCGTGATTGCGCCTTGCGCCAGGATCCAAGGTTTGGGCCAAAGAGAGTCTTCGACAGTGGCTAGGTTCGTTGAAGGATCGAGAAGAAGACTTTTTTCATGACCATTCAAGGAACAAGGCGTACGAGCATAAATCTCTACCTCTCCTGTCTCCGAAATACGGGAGCGTAGGGGGCCTTCGCCTTTCGCTTGAGGCGGGCGAAAAAATTCTCCCGACTCTCTAATATTGTCGTGAAGAAAATGCGCAAATGAAACCAACATATCGGGCACGCAGGCCATCTTTTTGATTTGCTTTCTTGTTAGATAGCGAGGCAGGTAGACTCGGGTTTTTTCCGTCTCCCCCTGTTGGCGTACATAAAATTCAGGCCTGCCTTTTTTTGATCGTAGTTTCATCCGCCAACTGTAGCGGTGACCTTCCTCTGTCCAGGCCACATCCCCAGGATAGAGGTGATGTCGCAAAGGAATCAACAGCTGCAGGGTGGTAAACCCAAGAAGGAGTAGAGTGCCAGGCGTCGAAATCTTGGTGGATACGTCGAGAGCAGGCGAGCTTTTACTCTCAAGGCCTAAGGGTGAAATCCAAGGATTGACTACTGTGGGGAGTTGACGCGGCCAAGTTGGGTCGAGGAAGAGCAAGTTGGCTGCGATCATCATCCAGGGGAAAATGCCAATGGAGAAGATGAAGGCATTGCTGAGATGAAATAGGGTGAGCGCTCCGAGTGCCCAGGGTCGTGTACGCTTCAAAAGTAGGAGTGGCGATACAAGGAGGTCGAGCACCACACCTGCATAGCTAGCGAAGAGCGCTGCAGAAGGTTGGGCGAGAAGAGGCCCCAAAAGAAAAAGTTCTTCCCGCGAAGAAAACCACAGTCCTAGGGGCTGACCATTGAGCCAGTCAGTGTTTAATTTTGCAATACCTGCATAGACGTAAACGACGATGATGAGCCCTCTGAACAAATACAGAGGCCATGCCGCGATAGTGTCTGCTCGTTTCACTCTTCCGGTTCGGACATCGAGGCTCAAGAGTCGGTCAAGTGGTGAGACCCATAAGCCGAGCAAAAACAGCAGGACGACGTAGAAATGATTGAGGTAGCGAGCTTTTTCAAGAAGAAATATGTAGAGAAATCCAAGCAGGAAAAGCCCGCAACTGATTCGATAGTAGCGCCCCAATGCGATTCCCAGGCTGAGCAAAAGCATGAGGCTAAATAGGCAATACATGCCCACGGCGGGCAGGGGGTGAATGAAGTCGAACCCGTAATAGGGAAAGTGGAAGAGTGGGTAGATATAGTACCTAGCGATCCATCCCGAACAGAGATAGCGAAGCATCTCCACGCACATCAAAGTTCCGAATAGAATGCGAAAGATGGCAAGCGATGCAGTGTCGATCGGTTGATTGAGGGCCTGTCTTAGCTTCAGCATATTGAATTCATGGGTTTTGCGAGCCTTGAACGCAGTGACAGTCGTGCGAAGTTATCGCCATTGCCTGTTCAGAGTGATTTGTCAGCCGGTAGGAACGACATGGGTCATTGACTCAAATTTGAACAAGTTTCACCGAAGCCATCAACTCGGACTTTCTTCAGCGCAAGGTAGGGCGTCTAAGATAGCTTCGTTCTTTTGCTGATCTGCTGGCGACCATAGAAAAGGTGGAAGTCGTTTGCCCCCTTGTGACCTTTGTTCTGCTCATTGAGTTGGGCTGGGGCGTTCCTGAGCTCGTATGACTTTCTAGTGACCTGTAGAAGTAGAGTTGATGACGAACATGCTCTGTTCGTTGGTCAAGTGAGCCAAGATGTCTTCGTAGATGACGAAAAGATAACGTCATCTAAAAATTTAGATGACGCACAGAGATTTCTTTTTCGCTTCCCAGTGCTGTCGCATTTGGTCACTAGCCTCCAACGCGATTCCAACATTTGGAGAATAAGAAAATGAAAAAAATTCAATTAACTGCATTTTTGGTGCCTGCTCTTGCAGGCTCGTTACTCGCCGCTTGCGGTGATGACGAAGGTAGCGAAGGGTCAGAGAAAGACGTTGCATTGAGTAGCTGCAGTGTCGACGGCAATACCATCTCGTGCCCCGATTGAAGTTCTTTTGACCTCTCTGCTCTAGAGGGCGAGGCTGGCGTCGCTGGTGTGGCAGGCGAGACCGGTCCAGCCGGTACCACCGGCGCGGCAGGCAGAGATGCCGTGGAGTCTCCGGTTGAAGAAGAAGTCGTCCTCGCTGTGGACCCTCAAATGTATCGAGAAGACGGGACTAAACGCCTGTTGCGCTTGGCGACTGTTCCCTTAGGCGCTGAGGTCACAGGTGCTTATATTAATGACGATGGGATGCTCTTTTTCAATGCCCAGCACCCTGAGTCAACGAATATTGCCCTGGATGGTCAAAATGGTGGGTTTACTTACGACAAAGGCACCGTGGGTTACCTTTCTGGAGTGAATATTAACGAACTGCCGGACAATTTCGACCCTACACCGGTTCCGTCGTCTCCGAGCGCTAAGGAGACCATCCAAACTGCTGTCGGTCAGTATAAGGTTCTTTATCAAAATGGTGATACTCTCGGTGGAACGATCACCAACGGTGTCGGTGTTGTGATGGACTCTTCGGGTTCATCGGTTGTGGCCAATGTCGATATGCCGGACTTCAACGGCTATGTGTCGATTGATGATCAAAGTGGTTACCTTTTCACCAACTGGGAGTGGGTGATGGGCGGCATGAGTCGCGTTAAGTTGAACTTTGATGCCGACGATATGACCTTTACCGTCGACACCGACTCTTCAGCCAATAATCAGATGCTTGATTTTGGTACTTATGGGACAGTTGCGAACTGCTTTGGCTCTGTTTCGCCCTGGGGAACTCCGCTCACATCTGAGGAATGGGGTAACTTTGGTGATAACACGACTGATTGGAACAACCCGTCAGCAACTGATCGCTACAGCAATCGCAATGGCTTTACTCGTTACACGGACGCTAGCGCCGCAGATGCCTCGGAAGCTGATCCTTTCCCCAATACATATCGCTACCATTATATTGTCGAAATCACTGATCCTCAGTCGGCGACTCCTGTGCCAGAGAAACTCTACGCGATGGGGCGTTTTGAACATGAGAACTCGATTGTCATGCCTGATCAGAAGACCGTCTACCTTTCGCAAGACAGTACGAACGGTGTCTTCTTCAAGTTCGTGGCGACCACTGCTGGTGACCTGAGTGCTGGAACGCTCTACGCGGCGAAAGTAACGCAAGATGCCGATTCAACAGATCCAGCCACAACTGGCTTTGACCTAACATGGATCGAGCTCGCCACGGGTAATAATGACGATATCGAAGACTGGATCGAAGAGTACGACGCCATCGACTACGACTCCTTCGTTACGGGACAAAGCAATTATCTTACCGATAAAGACGCAGAGGCATGGGCAGCGGGGGATAGCAGCTATCCTGCCATTGCCGATGGCGGTAGCTCTGTAACAACAGGCGCAACAATGGACGATCGAATTGTCTTCTTAGAGTCACGTAAGGCGGCTCGGGCAAAAGGCGCAACCGCAGAGTGGCGTAAGTTCGAGGGTATCTACATTAACCACGAGCGAGCTAAAGAAGCGGTTGAAGGCACCGATTTGATTGAGGGCGAAGAGGTAAGCGAAGCATATGTCTACTTTGCAATTGCGGATCTTAGTCGTGGCCTCATTGATGAAGAGGGTGATATCCAGTTGGACGATCGTATTAAGAATTGTGGTGGCGTTTATCGCATGAAGCTCCTTTCTAATTACGACGTGGACCGTATTGAACCAGTCGTTATGGGCGGAGAAGACAACGGTAGCTATGACGAAATTCAGTGCGACCGCGAGCGCGTCGCTCAGCCAGATAACGTGATTGTCATGCGTGACGGGCGTATCATGATCGGCGAAGACGGCGACCAGCCCAACAACTCTCTTTGGGTCTACGACCCTCGGTGAGTGCCGTGCTAGCTTGAGCGATTCCAGCTCTTAGCGGCCAGAAGTTGCCTGATTGAGGGGCTTTCTTCATTGATTCGTCATATTGGGCAGTCATGAAGAAGGCCTCTCTTTTATTGGCTGAACAAGATAATGAAAGCAAAACATCTACTATTCGCTTCGGGCATTCTGATTTCCGCATCGTTGGCATGTCAACGAAAAGAACCTCTCCAGAAGAGAACAATGGCTGAAGAAGCAGCTGCCAAGGTTCTCGCGCTGAGGAAAGATAACTCCCAGCTGGAGCCCCTGAAGCATAGCGCGCGAGAATATATTCGCGATGGTGTCTACTACAACCGCGAAGCCCCGATTCCACCCCAATGCTACACGCGCACCGAGGGTAAGCATAACCCGTGCTATGTTTGCCATCAGACCTATTCCGACAAGAATAGACCCAACTTTGCCTACGATGGGGCGCTCCAGGGGTCCTACGAGTTTTCTGAGATCGGTTTGACGAATAGTTGGCGTAACCTCTTCCTGGATAAGAGCGAAGCACTGGCTGCCCTTTCTGACCAGACGGTGGACGCCTATGTCGATGAAGATAATTATAGTCCTCTCGTCGAGTGGATGAAGTCCGATGCTTGGCAGGGTGAAGTGTTGGCACTGCAAGGTCTGGAGGATGGTGCCGCTGCCTTTGACGAGGCAGGTTTGGCCAAAGATGGCTCGCGTTGGGTTGCCTTCAACTACAAGCCTTTTCCCAGCACTTTTTGGCCGACCAATGGCTCAACCGACGATACAATGATTCGGCTGGCTGAGAAGTTTTCCTCTAAAGATGGAGAGTATTGTCAGGATGTCTATTTTACCAACTTGGCCCTGCTCGAGCTGGCTTTCAGTGAACAAGAACTGACGACAGTTCGCCCGTTAAGTGAGCTTATCGTCGGTGTTGATTTTAATTGTGACGGCTTGCTGAACAAGGAGGTGACGCCAATTCGTGCACGTAAAAGTTACGTGGGCGACGCAAACGATGTGGCTGTGGCGCGTATGCTCTACCCTGAAGGAACTGCTTTTCTTCACACCGTTCGGTACCTGGACGTTGCCGCGGATGGAACGATAACCCCTTCCCGGCGCATGAAGGAGGTACGCTACATGAAGAAGCAGCGCTTTTTGAGTGAGGCGCAGTTGAGGAGTCTCTACTACGCTGAACATAAAGAGAAGCATTTCGAGGCGCTACCCAAGCATCGCTCAATGGGAGTGCGCGGCACATCGAATACTCTCGGATGGCTACTTCTCGGCTTTATTGAAGATGAGAAAGGCGTCTTGCGACGTCAACATCCTGAAGAAGAATTTGCTTGTACAGGTTGTCATAAGGCGATTGGCTCGACTTTGGACCAGACATTTAGCTTTCCACGAAAGGTCGTGGGTGCTGATGGTTGGGGCTACCTGGACCTAAAGAAACAGAAGGATGTCCCTTCTCATGGTGAGGAGCAGGGTGAGTTTTTGACCTATCTTGAGAGGGTGGGGGGAGGTGATGAGTTTCGACAGAATCAAGAAATGCAGAGAAAGTTTTTCCGCGAGGACGGGTCGGTCGATCGAGAGGCTGTCATGAGGGTTGCAGACCTGTATGAAATGTTGGTGCCCTCTGCACAACGCGCCCGACAGCTGAATAAGGCTTACCTGAGCCTAGTCAGGTCCCAGGAATTCATCTTTGGGCGTGATGCTGTTCTGGCTCCTCCGAAGAATGTCCTGCTGAAGGTAGATAACGTTGACGAACCACTCCGGGACGAGCACCGTTACGAGTACGATATTCGCCTGAATTGGCATCAAGCAATCGCAAAAAGGGGCAAATAAAGGCTAGGGGCTCCTCGATAGGGCGAGCGGGTCCTCGTAGAGTTGTCCGAGCGCAGTTTCTCTTTTTGGCTTGATGACTGCGGTACTCTTTCCTAGGTGGTGCGGCCGCTGTCCCGCTCCTCATACCGCGGGGGCGCTTGACAGCCCTGGCAGCTAGGCTGAAGCTGAAGAAGCTCATCTATGGCATCTTCCCTTTGTTGTACTCGGCCCTTACCCGTCTTCAGTCAGTGGGCGACTTTAGTGGTTTGTCTTCTTGTTCCCACAATGTTGAAGCCATTCTTTTTGAATTTCTTGGGGCATCGCGTTCATTGTCGGGCGCGAGTGGGGTGTAGCCTGGTTCGCTCGAGACTCTGGCTGGCAGAGGGGGCGTCGATCGGTAACGGTAACCTTGTCTTCAATTCTTTTTGTTATTTGGCCAAGAATGCAAGGGTCGGACGGTTCAATTACCTGAAAGGCCCTTTTCGGCTCTTCATGCAAGAGCGGGCGCTGATTGGGCGAAGCTGTATTATCTCTCGGGCGCAATTGAGCGCCAGGCTGTCCTCTGCCTCCCTCACAATGGGAAAAAATGCTCAATTGACAGCGTCTCATCGAGTCGACTGTTCGCGGTCAGTACGAATTGGTGCGCAGACAACTTTAGGGGGGGTAGCGACTCAAATTTGGACGCATGGATTTGTTCATGCTTCTGTTGGTGAGGAACGGGTAAGACTGGATGGGCCTGTATATATAGGCAAAAATTGCTCTATTGGTTCGCGGTGTACAATGACAGCGGGTATCCGCGTCGCGAATTCGATTACCCTCGGCGCAGGCAGTTGTGTCGGCCGCTCCCTCAAGGAACCTGGCCTTTATGTCACTCAAACGCTGCGCCACCTACCAAGAGGATTAGATGAATTAATGAAATCGCAAGAGCAGCCCCAGCTCATCGAGACTTGTCCGGTTCTTCTGAAGAAGCCCAAAGACTGAACGCATGCTGAAAACGGTTCTTACGTTTGCCCTGGGTAAAGGCGCTGTGTTCTTTGTGCCGCTCCTAGCAAGTGTCGTGGTCTCATCAGTTCACTACGGCCACCTCGAATTTGCCCTCGCTTTGGGCGCACCATTCGCGGCGACATTTTCCTTGGGCTTGCCGAGTTCCTATGCTTTTTTTGAGCTAAAACAGAATCAGCCAGAATACACACCGGTGATTCAGACACTCTTTTCGTTAGTCGTGGCCATGACCCTCCTTCTCGGCTTGGGCAGCTGTGTCAAGGCAAGCATGATGTCTCGCTTTACTTTTGGTTTCTTCGTCGCAGCTGCTCTAATCGCGCAGAGTGGTCGTTCCAGTTACCTCAAGATGTCGGCTCAACCAGCTCGTGCAGCACTTTTAGATGGTGGCATTTATTATTGTATACTTGCCGCGCTGATTGCTGTCTTAGTCGGCAAAGGTGAAGAGCATTTCGTGACTTTTGCCTGCATCGCTTTGGTCTGCTGGGCACTCAGTCTTTCGGCAAAGTCCTTCGCTCGGTTGACTTCTTTGAGAGGGCAACGTCGAGTGATTCGAGAAATCCTACGATATGGCAGTAGCGTCTTTCTTGCGGGAGCCGTGACTTCAACTGCTGCCAATACTGCCAAGCTAGCGGCGGGACGCTTTCTCGGTG
>JAKVCH010000030.1 GCA_022447485.1 Polyangiaceae bacterium
GTCTTTGGGGAAGAGTAGTCGCCAGACAAGCAGAGGAACAGCAACATAACCGAAGACGCGAGCGCCTGACCACCAGACATAGCCCCATAGCTTTCCGTAGCGATTGAATTGAATCCAATGCCAGCCATTGCCCTCCAGGTTACGAAGTAGAGGGCTCCACACGGCTTCAAAGAATCGTCGTCCGCCATAATATTCGTGTAATGTCAGCGTGACTGCCAAGAGACAGAGGCTCACATACGGCCGATAGTCGGTTTCAGGATGATGACTCAGGTAAGCTCTCGACTCTTGGGCGAGCTCTTTCCACGTTCCGCGGAACAGCCACCAGATAGGTGGCGCTGCGATGAGCAGTATTGGTAGGGGAGCGATGGCTTCTAGGGGCATCCAAGCCAGAAGCGCGTCCAGAATGTCTGGTCCGCTCAAGCTCATCTCTGGTAAAGGTAATTCAGGATAACCTTGTTTTGGTTGCATCGTTCCCCCCTTTGGACCGGCTATCGATTTGATTAAGCTGTGGTTTGGGCCTCTTCGGCTCGCAATGCGCCCTCTTCCAGCCTTTGCAGACTCAGGTCTTTGCCGAGTACGATCATGACTTCAAAGAGCCCAGGGCTAGCCGAGCGTCCGCTGAGTGCGACTCGTACAGGCTGAGCAACAACCTTCATCTTGACGTCTTGTGCTTCAACGTAGGATTTGAAAGCTGTTTCGAGTGCTTCTGCTGTCCAGGAATCAAGAGCAGAAATCGCGGCAGCAAACCCACGGAGGTATTCCGCAGACTCGGGCTTGAGGAACTTTTTGGTCGCTTTTTCTTCAAAGATGGGTGGCTGTCGGAAATAAAAGTCCAGGTGGTGGGCTGCGTCTTTGAGGTCGTGGGCTCGCTCACGAATCAGGGGTAACGCTTCCCGGAGAATTTTCGGATCAGGATCGCTGATGCCTGCGTCGGCAAGAAAAGGGCGCACCAAGTCGAGATACTCAGCATCGCTGGTAAGCTCTGATTGCTTTAAGTGTTCAAACGCCACATCGGCGAATTTTTTCTGATCGAACTTCCCGTCGCTCTTGCCGACTTGAGCCCAATCAAATTTGTCGATTAGCTCTTGAACTGTGAAAATTTCTTGGTCGCCGCTCGACCAACCAAAGCGTGCCAGGTAGTTCAAGACTCCGGCAGCCGTGTAGCCTTTGTCTTGATATTCTGAGACGCTCACAGAAGCATGGCGCTTTGATAGCTTTTCGCCTTTTGCCGATAGCATCATGGGCAGGTGGGCAAAACGCGGGACTTCATAGCCCAGGGCTTCGTAGAGCATGACTTGCTGGGGAGTATTGCCAATATGATCTCTGCCACGAGCGACCAGATTGATGCCCATTGCATGGTCATCAACGACTGCTGCTAGGTTATAGAGAGGGAGCCCGTTAGGCCTGACAAGAACGAAATCTTGTTGCTGACTGTTGGGCGTTGAAATTTTCCCAAAGACCAAATCGTCAAAGACGGTCGCCCCTTCGCTCGGCGTTTTAAAGCGGACGACGTAGGGCAGGTCTGGCTGATCTTGACGATTCCTGCAGGTGCCGGGGTAGCGAAATTGTGCTTTCGGATCTTTTGCCTTCAATGCCTCCCTTTGGGCATCTAATTCTTCCTTGGTGCAGTAGCAGCGGTAAGCTTTCCCCTCAGCGATGAGCTTGTCTGCGGCAGCCTTGTAGAGCGCTTTCCGTTCGCTTTGAAAATAGGGCTCGTGAGCACCGCCGACTTCTGGACCCTCATCCCAATCCATGCCGAGCCATTTCATGCTTTCAAGAATCGCTCGTACGCTTTCAAGACTACTGCGCTCTTGATCAGTGTCTTCAATGCGCACCACGAAAGAACCGCCATGCTTCCTGGCCCATAGCCAGTTAAACAGCGCTGTACGGGCGCCTCCAATATGAAGGTAGCCGCTTGGAGATGGCGCAAATCGAACGCGCGGGACGGAAATCTGAGGATCAGCCATGAGTGAGAGCGGAGCTAGCATGAGCTGCTCTGGCGATAAAGTAACCTTGTCGAGCGGTGAAAGCATTGCTAAGCACCTGGCCCCATCGCAGAGGTCTTCCCTCTCGGTTTTTATCTGTTTGAAGCCAGAAGCTCAATCATTGAGCCAGAGCGGTGATTCAAACGAGAAGAATGCAACGGTGCCGGATCAAAGATGGCGCCACACAGAAAGAAAAAAGAAAATGGCATCTACTCCCCTAGCGATTGTAAAAGAGAAATTTGGCGGCAAGAAGGAATTGATTGCTGCTGTTGAGAAATTAGCCACTGATAAGCTTTGGTTAGATCGAGTTTCTGAAAAGGGCTTGGCTCACGTTTCAAATGCCAAGCTACTCCGTCTGCATGCATCTCTCGAAGATGCGAAGGCTCGCTTCGGTTCTCGCGATAAGCTGATTGCTGCGATTTCTGAGTTTGAAAAGCGAACCAAAGATGAAGGCTTTCAGGCGCGCCTCGCAAAGTATCCTCTTCCTCGCTTGATTGATCTTCATGACGCAGCCAAGAAGCGTGCTGCCGTTGCTGCAACGCAGCCAGCTCCCGCAAAGAAAGCAAAGGTAGTTCGCTCTAAGAAGGCCAAAGCAAAGGCCGCCAAATAAGAGCATCAGCTGTATCTTTTCTTGATACTTGAAAAAAGGGCGCTTTCGGCGCCCTTTTTTTACATTTCACAACCTTGCGCGCGCTTTGTTCTCCTTATGGCGCGCTGGCGAGAATCTTGAAGACAAGCTCAGCGCAGGCCCTGCTCGCGGATGTATTCATTCGTGTACACAGCGCCCAGGTTGTAGCCCTTTTTCAGGTCGGCAACGATGCTCTTTTCAATCAAGCCACCGACTCCGAAGATCTTGACTTGAACTTCCATTTCGAAGATCCGATTGACCGTATGCTCATCAACTTTTTCAGTTCGTTGGCTGCCCGAGACCAATATCTTCGAGGGTAAGACGTTGGAGATCACGCGGAGCTCGTAGCACTTTTCAGGAATATTCAAGCTACCCTCTTCGCGGTAGCAAATTCGTTCACCAATCACCTTTTTGACCGCTGGAGGTAGTTCGCCAATATAGGGCTCAACCTCGACGGTTCTTTCGACTCGATCTCCTTTTTCTTCTAGTCGCGTGATCTCCCAGCGAGGAAAATTCATGCGCTTTAAGAAGATATTTTGGTTGTAATCTTGGCTGCGAAATAGCTCCCAAAATGTAGTTTCAGAACATTCGATTCGATTGACGATCCGTACCTTTTCCGTCATGGCGCTGGGGCCTATACCGCATCCGCACTAGCTGCGGTATCTTTCATGCATGGCATCTGCTCTTTCGTCTGAAAATCAATCTCCACGGAATCCGCCCGGCTGGCTGGGACAAGCCTGGTTGGTTTTCGAAAAGGATTACCAGATTGAAAAATTGAGCGGAGAGTTGACGATTTCGAGCGCCTTTTTCGCAGTTCTGGTTGTTGTTCTGGCATCGATTACTTTCCACGGCGATGCGGCCCGAAGCAGAGATATTGCCTCAGGCGTGATTTGGCTCTCTTTAGCGTTCTCGACCGTTCTCGCCTTGGGTAAGTCATGGGCACGGGAACGCGAAGGTGGCGCTTTGCAGGGCCTGATGTCTTCGCCTTTAAGGGCCAGTGCCTTATTTGCCGGTAAGGTGCTCGGGTTGATTCTTTTTCTGGCTTCGATCGAAGCCATCGTGGTGCCTTTGGTTGCCCTTTTCTTTCGTCTGGAGCTTTTTGATATTTTGGCTCCGATTCTACTTCTCTCCGTATTTGCCCTACCTGGCATCGCTGGAGCTGGCACTCTTTTTGGGGCGATGACGGTGAAAACAGGCGCGCGGGAACTTGCTCTCGCGATTGTGCTCTTTCCTCTACTGGCCCCCGTATTATTGGCGGCTGTCGCCGGAACCCATGCCATTATCGGGGGCGCGCAAGCGCAAGAACTTTTTTCCTATCTACAGCTGATCTTCGTTTTTGATTTAGCTTTTCTCTCCTGTGGTCTAGCCCTCTTTGGTTCTTTATTAGAAGACTGAGTTTTCCCTTCATCTAATGCGTCGAACTCTCGTTTATTTCGTTTTAGCTGCCCTAATCCAAGCCGCGAGGAATCGGTTGATGCACGGACAGCAGAGGCCTTCATGAATTATTCGAACACTTCTCTCTCGGGTCTGCGTGTGGCAGTTTTTGGAGGTAGCTTTGATCCGCCGCATCGAGGGCATGTGGTGGCTGTTGAGCGTTTGCTAGAGATGGAGACAATCGATCGAGTGCTGGTTGTGCCGGTATTTGAACATGCTCTTTCTAAGCGTTGCAGCCCATTCTCTCAGCGTCTACGCATGTGTGAGGCCGCATTCGACTTTGATTCGCGCATCGAAGTAAGCGCTATCGAGGAAAATCTCTCGCCGCCGAGCTATACGCTTCCAACTTTGCAGGCGCTCTGTCGTCTTCATCCGGCTTGGTCTTTACGACTTGTGATTGGCACTGATGTTTTGAATGAATCTCATCGTTGGCATCGATTTGAGGAAGTTCAGAAACTTGCGCCGCCTATTGTCTTGTCCCGTGCTGGCTACCAAGGAGATACTTTGGGCTATGAGACGGTGGAAGGCTTGCCTGAATTGTCCTCATCGGAAGTTCGTCGGTATTATTCTGAAGGTGATCATTCAGAGATTTCTGCTGCCCTTTCTCCAAAAGTCAGGGAATTAATCGCCCAATTTCGTCTTTATTCAGAGTAGAATTTAGGGATCTCTTCTGGTTCTGCTCAGCAGATCGGACTACAAGTGTTTTGAAAGCATTCAACAAGATTAAGTGTTGTGGAGGACGCTAAGGGGGCGTTCTGAGGATTGACCTCGATGACGCTGCGGCCTTATCTTGCAGACAAGCCATCATGAACGTCGATAATTCTGATCTAAACGGAGAGTCACGACCCGCGCAATTGGCCCTGAGATTTATCTCGGGCAAATATCAGGGTGGCGAATATCTGCTGAACGAAGGAATACAAGTCGTTGTCGGTCGCTCCAGCGAACTCGATATGGTCTTGGTGGAAGAGATGGTATCACGACGCCATGCACGCATTGAGATGGTTAATGGTGTGGTTCAGGTCACCGACCTTGACTCGACCAATGGTACCTTTGTCAATGGTGAGCGAGTGTCGAGTGGGGCGATCTCTCTTGGAGATAGATTGCTTGTAGGAACAAGCATCTTGAAATTAGTGCAAGTCGAAGAGATTCCGCCAGGGTCGCGACAAAACTTGCAACACGTTGCTACAAAAAAAGACACCACGAAGATGCGGAGTGGTACCTTCCAGGCACGTATGAGTGGCAATCTTGATGAGATACCCTTGCCTGATTTGATGCAGCTCTTCGGAACGTCAAAGAAAGATGGCACGCTGGTGTTGAGAGGTAGTCAGCTTGGACGGTTGCACCTTCGTCAAGGGGTGATCGTGCACGCTGATATTCATGGTCACGATGATATTTTTCCGGAGAAGGCGGCCTACCGCATGCTCGATTGGCTCGATGGAACCTTTTCTCTTGAACCTGCGGTGAAGGTCCCCGAAAGCCTCAATTTAAGTGCTCAGGCTTACCTAATGGAAGGCTTTCGCGTTCAAGACGAATTGACCAAGCTCAAAGAGTCTGGTCCTCAGATGCAGGATAGTTTTGGTCTAAAGAGCCCGCTGGATGCACCGCTTCAAGATTTGGAGCAAGCACAATTAGAAGTTTTGCAGGTTTTAATTAATGTTGGCGACTTGAGGGCAGCCCTTGACCGGTCGCCGAAATCTGATCTCGATACGATGCGGGATGCGGTTGACTTATTAGATCGCGGCTATATCGAAATCTTGTCGAACTAAGGGAGTCTGGAGCCAGCTCCTTTGGCGATTCTTGTTTTCACCGAAAGCTCCCGCCCGCAAGAGGCTCTATTTCAGTCTGACTTCGACGGCTCGGGCATGGGCTTCTAAGCCCTCGGCTCGGGCTAAGTCACAGATTGGCCTCGCCTGCTCACGCAGGGCTTGGGCGCTATAGCCGATGAGACTGCTGCGCGAGATAAAGTCATAAACTCCCAGCGGCGCGCCGAAGCGAGCAGCGCCACCTGTAGGCAAAACGTGAGATGGTCCAGCTAGATAATCACCGGCAGCTTCGGGAGTATGATGACCGATGAAGATGGCGCCAGCTCTTGTGAGTCCGTCGACTATCTCTTCAGGGGCTTCCATCTGAATCGAGACGTGTTCCCCAGCGAGCTGATTCGCGACGGCGAGGAGCCGCTCGCGTGATCTGACGACGAGGGTATGTCCGTGGTTTTTTACAGAAGCAGCCGCGACCGCACGTCTTGGCCTGCCCCGAGAATCGAGTTCCGGAAGAGCGGCTAGTTGTTGCTCGACCGCCGCAGAACACTTTTGAGCCATTTCCTCGCTCAAGGTGATGAGCAAGGGGTAGGCGTCTTCATCATGCTCTGCCTGAGACAGTAAGTCGGCCGCTACTACGTCTGGGTTTGCAGAATCGTCAGCTAAAACAAGAATCTCGCTGGGGCCGGCGATACTATCAATATCCACTTGACCAAAGACCAAACGCTTTGCTGCGGCAACGAAGATATTGCCTGGCCCGACAATCTTATCGACTGGCGGTACGCTCTCTGTTCCGTAGGCCATTGCCGCAATTGCTTGGGCACCCCCAGCATCAACCAAGGCGGTGACGCCAGCCAAATGGCAGGCGGCTCTTACTTCTGGGCTCGTGTCTGGACTCGCGAGGTAAATTTCTTCTACGCCGGCCACTTGTGCGGGAACGGCACACATTAAAACGCTCGATGGATAGCAGGCCTTTCCACCCGGAGCGTAGACCCCTGCTCGTTGCACTGGCGTTACGCGACTACCAAGAAGAACGCCGCCTTCTTCGTAGGTGAAAGTCTTTTGCTGCTCGACCTGTCGCAAATGATAGCTACGAATCCTGTCAGCGGCAATTTCCAGGGCGGAGCGTAAATTGGGACTGAGAGAGGCAAGAGCTTCTTTCCCGCCGTAGTCTCGAACTAATAGATTCTTTGGCTGCCGGCCTTCGAATTGATGTACGTAACGTAATACAGCAGCATCCCCCTCAGCACGGACAGCCTTGAGGATTTCTCGAACGGCTGGCTCGACACGCTCGAGGTCTGTGTCGCCTCGTTGAGCAAGGGCTTGGAGGAGCTCTTGGAATCGGTCTGTCTGATCGAGGCAGGTTTCAAGAGCGGCGGTTTTTGTTTCTTCGTTCATGTCCAGTGTCCGGCCTTGGCGGCCGCTGGATCATAAACTCTGATGCGAGGGCCGAGTGCTTCTCGAAATACGAATTCATCGTCGTAATCGAGATTTTCTTCGCTAAATCCAGCGGCTACCTCATTGGTGACAGCGAGTACCCGTAGAAACATCGCAAAGCTACTGGCGGCGAGTTTAGGTTGCCAATTATCGGTTCCACTCATGGCGGAGTAGACTGGACAATCGCCTTCAGCGTCTGCTTCAGAAGAATCGAGGAAGTAGGGGTCACCGAGAAGGGTGCTGTGGCCAATCACAATCCAGGACGGCTTCCAGCCATTCGGTTTTTGTTGTTCGATCAACTTCCCTCCCTCGAGGGAAAAACCGTCTTGCTCTTCCAATATTTCAGAGGCCTGGAGTAAACGGACTCTCTCTGCTGGAGTACGAGTCTCTACATCGATTGGATCTGCTTCGAGCAAAAATGTTCGATAGCGCCTCGGGAGTTTGAGTTTCGCTTTAAGCTCAAGAACGAGCTCTTCCTGCGCCTTTCCCAAAGATACCGGCAGATGACGGTTATCGAATGATTCTTTCAGCGCGGCGAGTGATTCTGCGAGATCCGAGTCCAATGAAAGCTCCCTGAAGAACCGTGGTTTTAGCGATGCGGCGCTTAAGCGCAAGCCAGATCAACGACTCCAAGCCAATTTGGTGTCATTGAGATTTTCCTCTAATTCAGGATCTTTCGCCTGACGTGCCACCCGAATCCCGTCTTCGAGTCTATGTAGGGCTTCATCGTACCTCTTTCTACGATAGGATACATGCGCGAGAGCCCCTAATATCTTCGCCCGGTCGGTGCTTGTTGGTCCGGCGAGCCCGAGCGCTTCGCGCAAAATGCCGTCGGCATCGGCGAAGTCACCAGCGCGAGTCAGAGAGGCTCCCAATTTGCGCGAAAATATTAATACAGCTCGCATTGGATCGTCGAGTTCGCCACGAGCGAGTTCTTCTCGAGCAATCTCGACCCCTTGACGCAGAGCAGCAATTTCGGCCGCGGTGCTATCTATTGCCGTCGCCCGATCTGCTAGCTGTTCGAGCAGTAGGAGTGCCTGGAATGATAGGCGGGCTTCAACGGCGTGGTAGGCACGGGCTTCTAAAGGTGCTCTTCGTCTTTCCGCCATCCGTAAGGCGCGGCGATGCAATTTGCGTCGCGCTTCGATTGGGATTGCGGCGACGAGTACATGGCGCAGGAGGGGGTGGGATATGGTTGCACGGCTTGTCGCCAGGGTGATCATTCCACGATTCACTAACTGCTGAATGGGCTCACTGACTCCATCGACTTGAATGAGTTCCGCGACGTCTGAAACCGGCGCACTCATCCCCAAAATAGCAATACCTTGAAGCACACGACGAGCTTCGCCTTCCAGTAGATCAATACGCGCTGCGATCAAGTCGCCAATACGCTCTGGTGGTTCTTGGTTGCCCTCCTGCTCGTAGCGCATGGTTTGGTCGAGAAGTAAGGGAAGAATCAGACTTTCCGCACCGATCAGGCTGGGCTGTCTAGGTAGGCTACGGAGTTCGCTCCTTGGTAGTCCTTCAAGACGCCGTGCTGCGGTGCGTTCCGCTCCCCACCCTGGCTCAAATCCCGGGCTATGGGCGGCGATAAACAGCGCTTGCACACTCGGCGGATCGCCCAAAATGTCGGCAAAGGCATGAAGAGAAGGGCTGTCCATTCGAGCCATGCCATCCAGAATCAGGATCGGCATACCCGGTCCTCGTTTCGAAGCGACCTGCAAAGCCCAGCGTAGGGCTTGAGCCAGGCAATGGCGCCGTTCCATGGGAAGGCGCTGATCGTTGGCAGACGTACCTTGAAAGAGATCGGCGAGACCTGCCTGAGCATCAGGCGTGGCGCCTTCAAACTTCTTGGTCTCTGCGTCGACCTGAGCCAATTGGCTAATTGCGTTGCTGAGAGCAAAACAGCTGACCCGTGCTGCCCACGGATCTGTCTCGACGAATAGCACTTGGTCACCCTGGGCAGTTGCTACTTGGGCATATTCTTCGAGAAGCCGTGTTTTGCCTACGCCTGGCTCGCCGACGATGCGAGCACCCTGGACTTGAGCGGTCACTGGGCGTCGTGATGCCAACCAGGAAGTTTCCTCTCCTCTGCCCAAAAAAGGAATGGGAAAAAGTTGGCCTGGTTCTTGGGGTAGAGGGGCGGCACACTCGCAGCAAAACCGAGCCGCTGGAACTGTGTAGGAGCAGACCTCGCATTCCAAGGTCTCACCGCGAATCAGGCTAGGAGCGGCGTTTGATTGGAGTGGTTTTGAAGACTTGATAGCAGAGCCATCAAGAGCGTTCTTGAGAGCAGTGCTGAATTCATGAGCATCTTGAAAGCGTCCACTGCTCTTTTTCGTCAGTGCGCGTCGAACCACTTGAATAATGGCCGGGGGGAAGCTGCCGTGGGGTAAAACTTGCTGTGGATCTGGTGGCGGAGTTGTGAGGTGCATCATCACAACTTGTGTCGGAGACTCCCCGACGAAAGGCAGTTGACCCGTGAGCAATTGAAAAAGAATCACGCCGACGGCATAGAGATCACTGCGACCATCGAGTTCATCGCCTCGGCCTTGCTCGGGCGACATATAGTCGGGAGTGCCGCAGACAATACCTGGATTCGTGACGCCCGTTTCAGGCGTATCTGCCTTGAGCTTGGCGAGTCCAAAGTCGAGGACCTTGACCAAATCGCCGCCCCGTCGGAGTGGCTGTAGGACTATATTTTCAGGCTTGAGGTCTCGATGGACGATGCCGAGCTCATGGGCTTCGCCCAGAGCAGCCAGCACCTGCGTCAGTACCTCGACAATTCTGGGAAGTTCGAGGGGGCCATTTTCGTGTAGAACTTGTGCCAGGTCTTTTCCTCGCAGCAGCTCCATGACCAGATAGGGATGCCCGTCGTCGGTTCGTCCAAAATCAAATACCGAAATGCTATTGGGATGATTGAGTTGGCTGGCTGCTCGGGCTTCCGTCAAGAAGCGCGCTGGGGAGCTATCGTCGGCAAGCAAGTGGGGATGGATGAGCTTGACCGCCACAGTCCGACCCAGAACTCTCTGCTCTGCACGGTAGACTCGGCCCATACCACCAATGCCGATCAGTTCGGTGATATGATAACCAGCGGCCAGCGTTGTACCGATAAAAGGATCATCACCGGAACGCTGTAGGTCACCGACGGGAAAACCGCAGGCTGGGCAATAGCGTGTTTCTAGGCTGCATTCCGTGCCGCATTGGGGGCACGAGAGGTTCTGTTGTTGAAGCGAAGCGGGCATGTGGTCGTAGCTAGGACGTGACTATCTTCGAGTTTCTACGACTTCTTCGGTTGGAGCAAACCGATCTGGGTCAGAATCGTGTAAGCTGAATCAGAAAATGACTGAACGCGTGAGATTGGGTGAATTACTTCTGGAATTAGGGTTGATCGATCAAGGCCAGCTCGATGCAGCCCTAGAAGCTCAAAAGAGCGACAAAAGACGGCTTGGAGAACTACTTGTGGGGTTGGGAGCTGTCGATGAGGCTCAAGTCACTCAAGTATTGTCTCAGCAATTAAGCGTACCTTGGGTATCGCTCTCTCATATCGATTTTTCCCGCAAGCTGTTGAATCTAGTCTCAGCGGAAATTGCTCAAAAGTACGGAGTTGTCCCGATTTATGTCCGCCGAAGTAAAAATCGTCAGGAGACGCTCTATGTCGCCATGCAAGATCCCTCCGATCAACGTCCTCTTCAGGAAATGAGTGAGTACGCAGGTTTGCCGGTGAAAGCGATGATTGCGCCACCGACCGATATTCGAGCCGCAATTCGAGCTTATTACTTGGGTTTACCACCAGAGACAGACACGGCTGCTGTTCTTCTATCTGAATTGCAGCAAGATCCGGTTCTTGAGGAGGAAGCTCCCGTTTCTTCACAGAGCGATCCGCCAGTGAAGACTGAGTCAGCAGTGCTGAATGACGGGCAAGCAGTGCTGAATGACGGGCAAGCAGTGACGGATGCTCAGCAAGCAGTGCCGGATAACGAGCAAGACGTAGTGGTGAGTCAAGACGTCACGGAGCAGAAGATTGTCACAGAAGAGGTCGAGAAGAATTCGCCTCAAGAAGAGGGTTCTCAAGATTCGATGGTCACTTTGACAATGCTGGATGGTACTCAAATTACCTTACCTGCTCGAAAGAAGTCCGGTGCCTCTGAAGGCCAAGGTTTGACGGCCCATGATTTGGTCGAAGCCTTGCGTGCTCAAGGGTCTGGTACGGATGCATCAGAGGTTTTAGGTGAAGATGTAAATTGGCAGAAGATGTTCGCTGCCTTGCTCTCTCTTTTGCTAAAGAAGCATCTCATCAATGACTGGGAGTTCGTGCGTGAGCTGAAACGATGAGCGCTTCGGAGGAAGTTGTTTACAGTGTGTTTCAAATCGCTCATCGTTTGAAGCGAACGGTCGAAGACGAAACAAGTGGCCAGTGGCTTGAGGGTGAGGTGGGAAGAGTCTCGCGACCAGGCAGTGGCCATATCTACTTTTCAGTCGCAGATACGGAGCGTGAAGCTGTCTTGGACTGTGTGATGTATCGTCGGGATGCGCTGCGCTGGTCGAAGCTATTGCTCGAGGGTGAGAAGGTTCAATTGAGGGGTCGGGCTTCGCTCTATCCAGCTCGTGGTCGCTTACAATGGATCGCGGAACGTGCTCGCGCAGCCGGCCAAGGTGATCTTCTCGAAGCACTGAAATTATTGCGGGCTCGATTAGAAAAGGAAGGTCTTTTTTCTGCCGAGCGCAAGCGTCTGCTTCCGAAACATGTGCGCACCTTGGGCGTCGTGACGAGTCGCACAGGAGCAGCCTTTCATGATATTTGTCGTGTTGCTCAGCGAAGAGGCGCGGTGCAAATTATTTTGAGTGCTGCCTCTGTTCAGGGAGAGGCAGCACCTCGAGAATTAGTTACGGCTTTAGATAAGCTTGCACGAGTCCAGGGTGTCGATGCGATAATCATTGGGCGAGGTGGTGGCTCACAAGAGGATCTCGCTGCCTTTAATGATGAGTCTGTTGTGAGGGCAGTCGCGGATTGCCCTCTGCCGATTGTGAGTGCCGTGGGTCACGAAATCGACACGAGCTTATCCGATTTAGTGGCAGATGCGCGAGCGGCGACTCCTTCTGAAGCTGCTGAGCTATTAGTGGCGGACGCTCGTCAGCAGAGCGTGAATTTAGAGAGGTTACAATCCCAATTGCGTCGGGCGATGATTCTTCAGATTCAGCGGCTTGAAGTTGAGCTTCATGAGCGACGCCGACAGCTGAGTGACCCGCGATTTGCGCTTGCAGAAAGCCAGCAGGGACTCGATGAGCATCGCTCCCGGATGGCCCGCTCTTTAGCTCGAAGAATTCGCCAGGAGCGCATCAAGTACACCTCCTTACAAGAGCGACTTTTGGCGAGGCACCCTCAGATGGTCGTTGCTCGGGGCCGAAGTCGCCTGGGTCCCTTGAAAGTCGAATTACGAGAAAATATGAAGCGGCGTCTTGCCCAGAGACGGACTGAATTGGGGCGCCTAGCAAGGGCTTTGGAGGTTCTCTCGCCTCTTTCAAGTTTAGGTCGTGGTTATGCGATCGCCCGGGATACTCAAGGGCAGGCGATTCGGAGTACAGAAAACTTGAAGCCCGGAGAAGTTGTCCACGTCAGAGTCTCGCGGGGAGCTTTTCTGGCAAAAGTGGAAAAAGTCGATTCGCTCATTGTCAAAGACCGGGCTTTCGACCATGAGTCTGAAACGATTTGGAAGAATTCTGATCATGACTGAACGATTCATTCTGATTGGCCACCCGGTGGCTCAATCTGTTTCACCGCCCATTCATCAAAAGGCCTATTCCGCTTTCAATCGTAAGGCTGAATATCACTTGGTCGATGCTCCCACAGAGGACGATGTTGCAGAGTGCGTCGATCAGATTCGGCTCGGGCAGATTAGCGGCGCGAATATCACTGTTCCTTGGAAGAAATTGGCTCTGCGCTTAGCAGATCGAGTTGCGGATAGCGCACAGAAGGTTGGTGCGGCCAATGTTTTGGCGCGCAACGCGCAAGGCGAAGTCGTTGCTCATAATACCGATGCAATCGCTTTGGCAGAGGAATTAAAGCTGGCGTACTCTGCTCTCCTCGCCTCTCAAGGTAAGGCGGCCAACACTCCGCCAGGAAGCGCCATGATCCTCGGAGCAGGTGGAGCTGCGTTGGCTGCTGTTGTGAGTGCTCGCCAAGCTGGCGCGACTCATGTTTATGTTTCGGCGAGGCGTTTCACTAAGGGCTCTGAACCGGAAAGTTGGCCGGGGGCTGACGAACTATTAGCGATTGGTGCTGAGTTGATTCCTTGGCCTAGCGATACCGGTGTGCAGGAAGTTTTTTTTGCAGCCTTGCAAAACTGCACCTGGCTAATTCAGGCAACGAGTGCAGGGATGAAAGGGAAAGCGAGTG
Organism: Polyangiaceae bacterium; assembly: GCA_022447485.1. Taxonomy (GTDB): domain Bacteria; phylum Myxococcota_A; class Polyangia; order Polyangiales; family Polyangiaceae; genus NIC37A-2. Next base: position 13,639 of record JAKVCH010000030.1, read on the forward strand.
GCGAAGGATTGGCCCAAATGCTTCATCTCAGTCAGGTGAAGCCCCTGGTGGCTTACGACCTTATCTACAACCCGACGATGACGCCCTTCTTGATTGAGGCTGAACGTTTTGGCCATATTGCCCGGGGAGGACTGGGGATGCTTGTCGGCCAGGCGGCTCACGCGATAGATATTTGGTGGGGTATTTTACCGGAGCAGCAACCGCTTCTTCAGGCAGCGCGCGAGGCCATGGGGTTGTCACCGGTAGTTGAAGGCACGTAATGAAACCGCTCGAGAAAATTTCATGGCAAAGTCCTCTGGATGGGCCGTGGCCAGAAATATTAGTGAACGGCGACCTGGAAAATGCCGAGAATGAATGGCTGATGTCCAATGACATAGGAGCCTACTCCATGAGCACGGTTGCCTTGATGCATACGCGCCGACAACATGGGTTGTTAGTAACTCCGTTAGATGACCCAACGCAGCGTTATGTCGTGTTGAGTCATTTAGAAATGGTCCTTGAGACTGGGGCTCGCCAATATAAGTTATCTACTCATCAATTTCCCGGTATTGCGCCAACTTTGGGTTACCGTCACCTCGAGCACTTTTCCCAAGACCCTTTGCCGCGTTGGGTGTATCGTTTTCCCGGCGGTTCGCTGGAAAGAACGATTTGTCTTGCGCCGCAGGAACGAGGATTAGTGATTGCCCTGACTTGGTCAGGGAAGAAGAAGGCAAGTCTTCATCTACGTCCTCTCATGCCGATGAGAGCGGCAAATTCTCTCTCCTTTGAGCATGGGGGGATGAAACAGCTTGTGGCGTTGCGACCTCATGATGTTGAAATGCAGCCTGTGGCGGAGCTGCCGCCCATTAACTTTCAGCATCAGGGGGTGTTTATGGGGTCTCCAGACTGGTGGCGTAAGTTTGAATTTCTTGATGATCGTGGACGTTATCCTGACTTCCAAGAAGATCTCTGGAGTCCTGGTCTTTTTGAGCTCGAACTCAAGCCGAAAGAGACTCAGTACTTGGTTGTGTCTGTAGGAGGAGCTTTAAAGAAGGCACCTGACGATGTTGTGATGACGGTTGCACAACGACAGTTGTCATTTGATTTATCTACGTCAGCGTTGGGAGCGATCCGTTCTCTGGCCGTAACAGCTGATAGCTTTGTCGTTGCTGAGCGCCGAGCAATCGCTGCTGGCTATCCATGGCTCGAGTATTGGTCTCGCGATGAATTACTGTCTATTCCTGGATTACTCCTCTGCCGGAGCCGTTTTAAGCTGGCCGAGGAAGTCCTGCGTCGTCTCATCGGAGAATTTCGAGACGGGCTACTGCCACGCCGAACATTGAGTCGGGATGAAGACTATCAACCCTGCGTCGATTCCTCTTTGCTGCTTTTTTCGATTGGGGCTCAAGTCTTAGCAAGTACAGATTCGGAAGAATTTGCTCAAGAGCTATTCGCTATCGAGCGATTGATTTTTGAATCCATTGTTGCAGGGACGAACGGCGTCGCTCGACTGAATCATGCACTCGTTGAGGTTTCTGGCGAAATC
>JAKVCH010000300.1 GCA_022447485.1 Polyangiaceae bacterium
TAGTCACAGCAGAAGAAGCATGATGATCCCCACAAGGGGCCGCAATCTTTCCATCGAATTCCAGTCTTAGCGCCATTCAATTGATAAATAATCAATATTTGAAAGCGGTTTCCGATAAGTCAGGACAGATCTTTCCAGTTGTTGAAAAATGGCGATTCTGGATCTCTTGGCCGAATCGACCCTGCTTGCAGAGCAGACCCCGTCTCTGGCACTCTCTCTCAACCGCTGAACCCATTCCGACCGCCGACCGTCGCGCCCTACGATGAATCTCCAGGAAAAAACAACGCTCCACGAGCAGCTCATCGCGCTCGTAGAGGCTGAGCTCTCCACAGCCACCGCGGCCCAGAAAGCAACACAAGAAGGAGCGGTCCACGAAGAAAGTCGTTCGGAGAACGACAAGGACACCCGCGGCCTCGAATCGACCTACTTAGCACGGGGCCAGGCTGAAAGAGTTGTCGAACTGCGGACCGATCTCGCTCGGCTCAAACAAATCCACCCCAAAGAATTTAATGAAGAAGAGCCTATTTCTCTTGGTGCGCTGATTCGACTCACCAATGAAGACGAGGAAGCGGAGGAGGTCTATCTGAGCCCTGTCGGGCCAGGACTCAAACTGGGAGCCGCCGGTGCCATCAAGGTGGTCACGAGCTCTTCCCCCTTGGGTCGCGCCCTCTTAGGACGCTTCTGCGGCGATGACTTTGAATTGCAAACGCCCGGGGGAAAAAGAGAGTATTCCGTGACTGCAATTCGATAAAAGAGCTTGTTCACCTCCGCAGTCTATGGTCGTTTTCCGCCATGAGCGGCATCACTATCCATCAGCATCTGCCAGGGAAAAATATCGACGACTTCTTGCGCGTCCCTCACCTGCTCTTCGCCCGAGATCCCCAATGGGTAGCGCCGCTGAACCTGATGCTGAAAGATCAGTTTTCACCCAAAAGTCCGTTCTTTGAGCATGCAGACGTGATGCTCTTCACCGCGCGCCGCAACGGGGAATTAGTCGGAAGAATCTCTGCGCAAATCGATCGGGAACACCTGAAGCGCTACAACGACGACATCGGCTTCTTTGGTTTCTTCGATACGGTCGATGACCCTGAAGTTGGTCAAGAGTTACTCAAGGCCGCCGAGTCGTGGTTGAAGGAACGGGGCATGCAAAGAATGCGTGGACCCATGAATCTCTCGGTCAACCAAGAGGTGGGTACCTTGGTCGAGGGTTTTGACACTCCTCCTATGGTCATGATGCCCCATTCCCTTCCCCATCAAGATGCCGTTGCTCTGGCAAGCGGTTTGGAAAAGGCGAAAGACCTCTACGCTTGGCGCTGGGAGTGCGAGGCGTCCATGCCGAAGCGCTGCATGAAGGCACATACGGCGATGCGCAATGACGGCGTGACCTTTCGCTCAGTGAATATCAGCAAGGAGCTACCTGAGCTTGTCGCAGTACAAGACGATGCTTGGAGGCATAATTGGGCTCATGTTTCCATGACAGAAGCGGAAGCACGTCAATTACAGAATGAACTGAAACTGATCATCGACCCTGCGATTGCGATCGTCTGCGAGGTGGAGGGAGAAATAGCGGGAATGGCTCTGGCAATTCCCAACCTGAACGAAGCCATCAATGACTTTGAGGGAAAAATCTCGCCAGCGAAAGTCGCCAAGTTACTTTGGCGACTCAAAGTCGAGCGGCCCAAAAGCGCTCGAGTAGCAATGTTAGGTATTAAAGAGCATATTCGCAAACAAAAGCGCTATATGCCCTTGGCCCTAGCCCTGATTGCGGAATTGAACCGTCGGGGTTACCAGCGAGGCTATGAATGGGGAGAACTCAGCTGGACTCTTGAAGACAATGGGCCCGTCAATGCGATGATTCGCAGTGCTGGAGGAAAAATTTATAAGAAATACCGCCTCTACGAAAAATCCCTCTCTTCAGAATCGAACTAAATGTCCGTCTCTGAGTTGGAACAATGCAGAGCGATACTCCTCTTGTAGAAATCATTCGCGACTACCTGGTGCGACTCTCAGCCCTCGAAGAATCGGAGTCAGCTGTTGCTGATAGCTCCCAACCGCTCACTCCCGACTCCTCACCTGGTCCGGCTCTTTGGCCCCGGACGAGGGTCACCACAGAAGAATCGGCGGCACTGATCGATCGCTTCGAGCCCTTCGCCGAGCTGCTTTACCTCATGGCCCGGAGCGATGGAGCCATCGATAATGACGAAACCTCTGTTGTGATTGGTGCCCTCCGAGCGCTGACCAACGGCAAAGTCAGCTCGCACCATCGCGCCGAGATTCAAGAGCGGATGGAGGCCAGGGTTGCTGGTCGAGAGAGCGAAGCGCGCATGGACCTGCTCTGTGCTCAGCTCTCTCTGAAAAAGTCAGATGCCGAGCTAGCATTGACCCTGGCCTCGGCAGTTGCCGTGGCAGACCATGAGGTCTCGCCCGAGGAGTCAGACTTCCTCTCTCAACTAGCGATCAACCTGGGTCTTTCGAGCGAGCGAGCTCGAGAGCTCCTCCAGGGCTGCAAAATATCCTTGGCCCAGCGCGATGCAAAACTCAATCAAGGGTAACCCAGTATTCACTGACTTCTAACTGATTATCGACGAGGTTCATCTCTGAATAATGATGTAGCTCACCTTGGTCGCTCCCGCGTATACGAGGCACAACCGCTCCGTTCACATAAAGAGTGCCATCTACTTTCACCTCGAGGGGGCGGCCATTTTGACGGCGACCCCGGTGCATATGGCCGGCTATCACCGCATCAACCTGCTTACCCTGACGCTTTGCGTAGGCGATAGCGTCGCTTAAATCGGAGTCTCCCCAATCGCTGTCGGCATGACCCGGCAAAGAAAAGTCGCGGCCCCAGATATCGTTCGAATTTCCTCCTAAGCCGCGCGGGCCATTATGAGCAAGAAAGATCAAACGCTCATCTTCGGAGCGGTCGACCAACGCTCGCAGGGCCTCGGCCGATCTTTCTAATGAATCCACCAAGTGTCGCTCCTTCAATAAGCCAGGAAAAGAAAAATCACTTCCGCCCATTGGACAGGGTCGAGCAGAAATCAGTGAATAGTCTCGACCGGCCAAACGCAGCCGATGAAGAGAGTACCCGCAAAAGTCGATTTCGACGGTCTTGAACGTCTCCAGAATGCGCCTGCGTCCCATTTGGTAGGTAAGCTCCGCTGAGAGCGCGCCCAGGTGCAAGGCATCGTTATTACCAGGCATAATCAAGGCCGGTCCTCGCAATTGCGCCAGACTCGCGACGAGCTCCAAGTCGCTGCGCTTCGTGCCGTGACCCAAATCACCCACAAAGAGCAGCAGTGACTCTGGAAATTGGGAGAAATAGTCCACATCCAGCTGATTCCAGCTGCCATGCATATCGCCGATAATAATCAGCGACTTTGCGTCAAATTGCACTCCTCCCACTCCAGCTCCTGCGTCCCTGCACACCGAAAAGTCTGATGGATGATACCTACTCCGATCGACTTGTAAAAGTGCTACCATGGCTAGAAGGGCTTGGTGCAACCAAGATCGCTTCAGACAAAAAAGCACCTAGATGAGATTTCTTAATTTCCCTTTGCTGGATTCTGCGCTAGCTACCCGTCTCCCGAAACGGGGAATTTCTTGGCAGGCTTTGGTCTGCGACGAAATTCAGCACTTATCTTGGTCTTTTCTCTATTTTTTGCGCACTCCTTACAAGGCGCATCAGCTGCGGCACTTTTATCTGTCGTGACAAATTAAAATAGAGACAGAATTATCTCAGCATTCACTTAATTATACGCGCAAGTGGCGGAATTGGCAGACGCGCCGGGTTTAGGTTCCGGTGTCGAGAGACGTGGGGGTTCAAGTCCCTCCTTGCGCACACGCCCTTCGAGACCCATGAAGGGTCATTCAAAACGAAACCCGGCTCATCAGAGATGAGAGCCGGGTTTTCGCTTTTGAACGCCCGAGGCTTCGTATGCCTCTCGTTCTTGTCTGTTTGCTGCTCACGCCTTCGGCGTGACTGTGCGTAAGGAAGAACTTGCGCACTGTACTTCGAGACCCATGAAGGGTCATTCAAAACGAAACCATTACAAGGGCTGTTCGGCCCCGTCACAATTACAGGAAAACAGATTTGCCGATAAGCTAGCGTCTGCCAGACGATCGTATTCGGAGCAGAAGAAAGGATCTTCGCCGCCGGGACCTCCACCGGCGCCGCCAAAGCCAGTGATTGGAGGGAAATTCTCGCCACCGGTGCCAGGACCATTGCCGAATCCCCCTCCGTTATCGATACTATCGATAGGGAATGGAATAGAGGGCTGATTGAGACAATAATAAATGTCGCTACCTACAGAGTCGATATTCGAAATGTCAAGACTGGTGACGTGGGCCTCAAGAGAGAATTCGTCGGGCGTCAGCGTTGTATTGTTCAACCCCGCTCCGATCGCCAGGCTTTCGATCTGAGACTGTGAGTTAAGAGAGAATACCGACGTAGCCTCTAGCAGAGGCATACTGATACTATGCAAGATGTCGCCAAAACCATAGTAATTGAAACCGCCGAGTTCGCTGTCGCACTCCCCTTGTCCAACATCCGAGAGCACGGGAAAGCTGACTTCCTCCATGCCGGTATCAAAGACATCAAGCTGAAGTAAACAATTGACCTCCGTCAGGGCTGGAAAAACCAAACTTCCGAAATAACTATTCTGGATGTAGTAATTTAACTCAGAGACGTTTTGCAGGCTATTCAAGTCGACACGATTCGGCTCGCCGAGCTCTTCTTCAAGCGACGGCAGCTCAAATTCCGTTTCGCTATAA
>JAKVCH010000301.1 GCA_022447485.1 Polyangiaceae bacterium
AGATCCTCAATGGTGTTGTGGATATCTATCTATCTCAAAACCAGATTCAGTTGAGTTCTGCTGCTGGTGATGCGGCTCTCTGGTTGAATGAGCAGCTCGTCGAACTCAAGAAGAAGTTAGAGTCAAGCGAGCAGGCGCTTTATGACTACAAGCGAGGGAATAGCATCCTCTCCGTTTCCTTAGATGATCAATCCAATATGTTCCGTGCAGAGATTCAGCAGCTCACTGTATCTCTGACTCAGGCCAAAGCTCGTCGTCAGCAGATTCTATCTCGCTATCGCTTGCTCGATCAGGTGAAGGCTGGGCCTTCAGGAAGTCTGCCAGCGAAAGAGCTCTTGGAGAGTGCGGTTCTTCAGCAATTGCGCGTGGAGCTTCTCGCCGTCACGAAAGAGCTAGAAAGCCTCAAGGGCGAAGGGAAAGGCGAAAACCACCCGCAAGTGAGCGCTGCACAGGGTCGTAAGGATGCCACGGGCGAAGCGCTGAAACGTGAGGTGAAGAATGTTCAGGCCGCGATGAAGAAAGAGCTCGTCGCGGTGAATGCTGAGATAGGCGGTTTAGAAGAACTTGCTCAAAATGCCCACGAGCGTGCCTTGAATGTCAATGAGCTAGAAATTGAATTTAAGCGTTTAGCTCGCACGCGCGACACAAATGAGCGCTTGCTTTCATTGGTCACGGAACGAGCGAAAGAGAGTGACCTGGAGCGCATGTTGAGGGTCAACAATCTGAGGGTGATCGATCGACCTGTTTTACCCACTCGCCCAGTGAGTCCCCGGCTTTCTTTGAATTTGGCGGCAGGAGCGATGGGCGGATTGCTCCTTGGCTTTCTCTTTGCCTTTGGTCGTGAGCAATTAGATCGCACGTTGAGCTCTCCCGATGATATTCATACGATTTTGCACGAACCGTTCCTGGGCTTGTTGCCGCGCCATCACCAGGAGAAAAAAGAGAAAGGCCGTAACTTGCGGAGAGGTCAAAAACAGACCGGTGACTCGGAAGTCGAAGATGCACTTGAGCTCGTGGTGCATGCCTCTTCGAAGAGCCAATTAGCAGAAGCCGCGCGACGGATTCGTACCAATATTGTCTTTTCTTCTCCTGACCGCCCGCCGCGTTCCCTTCTCATCACTAGCGCCAGTGCGGGGGACGGTAAGACAACAGTTGCGACTTGGGTGGCGACGACGATTGCTCAATCCGGTGAATCGGTCGTGTTGATTGATTGCGATATGAGAAGGCCTCGGTTGCATCGAGTTTTCCAGCTACCCAATCAATTAGGCGTATCTTCGCTTTTGGTTTCTCCGGAGAAAATGAACGATGCTCTCGTAAAGAGCCCCGTGAAAAACCTGACTCTTTTGCCCTCAGGGCCTCTTCCGCCGAATCCATCAGAACTCTTTCACTCTGTCGCCTTCCAGGAATTATTGGTCACCTTGACCGAGCGCTTTGATCGCGTGATCATCGACAGCCCGCCTCTCGCGCCCGTCACTGATTCCGCCGTTATCGCCGCTCATGTCGATGGAGTTCTGATGGTGACCTGGGCGAAGAAGACCCAGAAAGAGCTTGCCCGAAGGGCCCTCGCTAGTTTGCATGATGTGGGTGCAAATATCTTGGGAGTTGTTTTGAATGCGGTGGATCTACGGGATGCGCGTTATGGTCAGCGCTACGATTATTATTCTTATTATGGCTCGACCTACGGAGAATCCGAATCTCAGGACCCTCCAACGAAAACACTGTGAGCCGGCGGCGACTGGCGTTTGCCCTCTATTTTTTCCTAGTCTGTAGCGGGGTATTTTTCATAGGCGGGACATCGCTTGAAGCCCTCGCTCTACTGACCAGCTTGTCCCTAGGAGCACTTTTGATGAGCCTTTGGGGGAGACAAGCTGAGGCCCGAGGGAGCGCTCCTGTGCTGGTGCTCTCTCTTTTTGCTCTGTGGACCTTGCTGCAGACCATCCCTCTTCCCTTGGCCATCTTAACGAAGCTTGCTCCTTGGAATGCGGCAGTGTGGGCAGGCGCTTGGGTCCCTTTTGGCCAGGAGCTGCGTTGGGGAAGTATTAGTTTAGAGCCGGGGCAGGGTCGCAAGGAGAGTCTCCTACTTCTGGCCTATGCGTCGATTTTCGTCTTGGCTCCTTTTATTCGGGGAGAGTGGGGACGTCGGCGCATGCTCGTCAGTATTTTGGTGGCTTGTGTCTTCCTCTATTTCATCACGGTGGCACATACCGTCGGAGGCTTCGAGAAGGTCTACGGTATCTACCGTCCCCGCTTTCAAAGTGATTCATTTCAAGTTGGACCGCTATTGAATCCGAATAATCGTGGCGGTGTTTATAATCTTGGTGTTTTCCTCGCCTTGGGCCTAGCAACGAGCTTCCGCGGCCCAAAGAAGGGACTTTGTCTTCTAGGTGCATTTACTTTAGGCGTCGGGGTGCTCTTCACTGCATCGCGCGGTGCGGCTTCCTGCCTTTTTCTAGGAATCGGCCTGTGGCTCTGGCTCTCGTTTGGGTCAGGGGTTCGCCTGATCGGGTTGTCGCGCCGCTCGTTCTGGTACCGCGGCCTCGGGGCTCTGGGAATTCTTGTGCTCGTACCTCTGACTTTCTTGTTGTTGGTGCGTGATGAAGTCGTTCTTGAGCTGCTTTTCGATTTAGACGCAACAAAGCTCGAGTTTTGGAAAAAGATGTGGGCTGCTTTGCCGAGTTTCTTGGGGACAGGAGTAGGTAAAGGGGCTTTTGGTACGGCGAGCCAGTCTTTCTTATCGTTAAGTCGCGACGCTATCTACGAGCACGCCGAGAACTTTGCCTTTGAATGGGTCTTTTCTTGGGGACTGATTCCCGGAGTTCTGGCGATTTTTTCTTGGCTGTATTTCCTCCGTCCCAATCTCTGGCTCGGTGCAGAAGCTGATGAGATCTCCCGAGCCGTGTGGGTTGGACTGAGTGCCTGGACCTTACAAAACCTCGTGGACTTGGCGACGGAGGTACCCGGCGTTGCGGCTCTTGCTCTCGGCATTGCCGCGATCGCTCGTCCGCGGCTTTCCCTTGGATCTGATTTGGCTTCTAGGAAACCGCGTTGGTTTTGGCGCTCTTCCTCTGATGCTTTAGCGTTGACGGTCTTGACCCTAGGCGCAGGTGCTTATTTTCTCACTCAGGATGGGGGCCAACGACTCTCTTTCGACCGCCAACGGGTGGCAAATCTGGCTTTGGAGAGCCTGGAGCCCGAGGCTGCGCTTCGTCTGCGAGATGAGGTCGTGAAGCCAGCGATGAAATTACATCCAGCAGACGCCTATTATGCTCGAGTCGCGGGCTATCTATCACTGATGGCAGATCGAGAGGCGCTGCCCTTTGTGACTCGCGCTCTTCGCCTAGCACCTGCCGCCGCGCGAACCCGTTTACTTGCCTCTCGGACCTTGGCAGCTGAAGCGCCTCGTCAGGCCTTGGCTTTGGCTCGGGATGCTGGCATTCGAGATCCTCAGCTAGCGACGGTTGCCGCACGGCAAATGCTTGCGATTACTCGCTCAGCTTCCGAATTAGAGTTAGAGGTCCCCCTGGGGCCTGCCGGAGCTCGATTCCTCTTCATTCTGGCAGCAGAAGCAGGTGCTCTGGGTGAGAGCGAACTACAATATTCGCTCTTGCGCGGAGTTGATTTACGAGATCCGAACGATCCCGCTGCCCTCTCTCAGTTGATTGCGCAGGAGCTAGCTCGGGCAGATACCGTGAATTGTAGCGCTTGCCTCCAGCGGGTCCGAACTTGGCTAGAGCGGTTGGAGCGCTCTGCTGAGCATCGGCCGCTTGCCGGCATTTATCGGATGAAAATGGCAGAACTGCTTCAAGCTGGAAGCGTGGAGTGGTTTGAGCTCGAAGTCCTTTGCTCCCGTGCAAGTCGTTATCAGCCAAATTGTGGGCGGTTTTGGTTGAACCTCGCAAGACAGCGAGGCAGCTTTGCTCAAATGGATCGAGCGGCGAGGTTCGTAACCACGTTGGGTTGCTTTTCACTCTCTCAATGTGCGGAAAACGCGGACCTCGTCGCAAGCCAATACCGTCTGTTGCATGCCCCTGAAGCAAGTTTGCTTTGGGCGCAAAAAGCCGCGGAGTTTGAGCCGAATTTTGAGCGATGGCAGACCGTCCTTCAATTAGCCACTCAATTGGAGCGTTCTGGGACAGAGGCCTTGGCGCGTCAGAAGATGGAAATATTTCGACCTGCCGAACCAGCTGCAACTGCCGATTGAAAAAACCGCAGTTGCCTCGAAGCGAGAATCGGGCCTCAACTTAGAGAGGTTGAAAGCCCGGGTCGACATGCTGTCGAATGAGCTGGCGGAGCATAGCGACAGAGAGCCAATCGTGATTGGTTCCGCTTTCGTAGCTAAAACCTGGCGTACAGGCCTTCCCACCTCGATCATGGGTGTAGGCCTGAATATCGAAGAGGTCGGTGGAAGGGAACACGACGAAATGTTTTTCGAACTCTGAGGCACGATAAGAATCAGAGGCTGTAATCATTTCTTCATGGAGTTTTTCCCCCGGGCGAATCCCTGTAATGGTAGTCTTGACGCTCGGGGCAACGGCTTCGGCGACATCAAGAATTCGATAGCTGGGGATTTTGGGAACGAAAAGCTCGCCTCCGAGCATTTCAAAGAGTGCCATTCGAACGAAGTCCACTCCTTCTTCCAGAGAGATGTTGAAACGAGTCATGTCGGGATGGGTGATTGGTAGCTCACCTTCTTGTCTCCTCTTCAAGAAAAAAGGC
>JAKVCH010000302.1 GCA_022447485.1 Polyangiaceae bacterium
GCTTTCGAGTTTGCGTTTATGGGTGGCTCGATGGGTGCGGTTGTTGGTGAGAAATTTGTGCGTGCCGCAGAGCGTTGCCTAGAGAAGCGTGTGCCACTGGTCTGTTTCTCTGCATCTGGTGGAGCACGTATGCAGGAGGGGATCCTCAGCCTCATGCAAATGGCAAAGACTGTCTCGGCGCTGCGTAAGTTTCGCGAAGTTCGCCAGCCCTTTATTAGTATTTGTCTGCATCCCACCACTGGTGGTGTAGCAGCGAGTACCGCCTTTTTGGGCGATGTGAACCTAGTCGAACCCAATGCGTTGATCGGCTTTGCCAGCCCGCGAGTTATCGAAGGAACGATTGGGCAGAAGCTGCCAAAAGGTTTTCAGCGATCTGAGTTCTTGTTGGAACACGGAATGGTCGATACGATCGCCCCCAGAGCCGAAATGAAGCAGCGGCTCAGTACGATTATTCGATTGATGAGTGGTGGTCGACCAGCTGGCATCTGAAGGACAAAAATTCTCATCGTGCCAGTGGACGGGTCCGCTCATCATGTGGAAAGTAGACTCCACGAAAGATTCGCCGAAAGCTAATCTGCTCAACCAAAAGAGATAGACGACGGGATGAAAGAACTGAAACCAGCGCTCGAACGCCTTTACGGCCTAATTGGCAAAGGGCAGCGTCAAGACCTTGAGGAAATGCGTCAAGCCTGTGAGCGCCTCGGTCATCCCGAAAATAAATTCGAGTCGATCCACATTGCTGGCACCAACGGCAAGGGCACTGTCGCAGCCTTTTTGTCGTCCATGCACGTTGCTGCGGGTAAGAAAGTGGGGCTCTATACGTCGCCTCACTTAGTGCGATTTAGGGAGAGGATTCGCATCGATGGTGAACCGATCAGCGATTCAGCGCTGGCCGATTTGATCCATCGAGTCATGGATGCTGCTCCTGAGCTGACATTCTACGAAACCGTGACCTTGATGGCCTTTATCGCCTTTGCCGAGGCCGGCGTAGAACGAGCTGTTTTTGAGGTAGGACTCGGAGGCAGACTCGATGCCACGAACGTCATCCCTGCACCGCGAATAGCAATCATTACCCGGGTTGCCTTTGACCATATGGATATTTTGGGGGATTCGCTCACCGCAATCGCGGGTGAAAAAGCGGGCATCATCAAAGAAGGGTCAACGGTGCTCTGTGGCACTCTGCACCCGGACGCCCAAAAGGTCGTCGACGAACGGGTCGCTCAAGTCGGTGCTCGGCAGATAGACTTAGGCGATCCCGAGCCCATACCTGGAGCGCCCCTCGCCTACCCGCGACTCTCAATGATTGGCTCCAATTTAGCGGTCGCCGTCACCGCTGGACGAGAATTAGGACTGCCCCCTCAAAGTATGGCCCGAGGAATCGAGAGTCTCGATTGGCCAGGCCGCAATGAGCTGCTGCACCGCAACCGCAGAGAGCTCACGCTCCTCGATTGCGCTCACAATCCAGATGGAGCTCTGACCCTGAGCCATACGCTCTCGCCAGAAATGCTCGAGGTGGACTCCCGCCGGAATATCGCTCTGGTCTTTGGCACCACTCAAGGAAAGCTCTACAAGGCGATGTTACAGCGCCTCGAGCCCTGTTGCGCGCACCGCTTCTATACACCTGTACCCGTTCCGAATAGCGAAGATCCGGAGAAGTTTCTTGAGGTTTTCGATGGCGAAGTCTGCACGAGCGTCGAGGAAGCTCTCACTCTAGCTCGTCAAGCGGTTGGGGCAGAGGGGGTTGTCGTCGTCACTGGATCGATTTTCCTGGTTGGGGCGGCCCGGGCGATCTTACTCGACCTGGAGCGAGACCCAGCTATCGCCATGTGAAAGAGCTGGGCGAGTGAAAGAGCTGGGCGAACAGAGCCTGGGCACTGACGGAAATGCACTCCGCGCAAGCAAATCATATCTTTGACGTCTCGCTAGCATGCTCCTTGGAGGTTCGTCGCGCGTCAGAATCGCGCGAAACTTGATTGCCCTTTCAAGAGTCGCTACTCCTGCCTCATGGTTCAAACCCGTAAGTTATTCGGCACAGATGGCGTCAGGGGTAAGGCAAATGTTCTTCCTATGACTCCTGAGATGGCACTTCGACTCGGCCGTGCCATCACCCATGTTGCTCGTCGAGATGGCCGTAAGAGCCCGCGAGTCATTATTGGCAAAGACACGAGGCTTTCCTGCTACATGTTCGAGCAAGCCATCGCAGCCGGTATTTGTGCCCAGGGAGGCAGGGTGATGCTCTCAGGCCCTATACCTACCCCAGCTGTTGCGAACCTCACCAGCTCCATGCGTGCCGATGCTGGCATCGTGATTAGCGCCAGCCACAACCCTTTCGAAGATAACGGCATAAAAATCTTTGGTCGCGACGGTTTCAAGCTGCCGGATGCTCAGGAGCTTGAGCTAGAGGCTTTGCTTGAAAGTGACACCATCGACCACGGCCCCACGGGTGCCGCCATCGGTAGTGCGGTTCGGCTCGACGACGCCCAGGGGCGCTATATTGTCTACGCCAAGTCGACTTTTCCCCACGACCTGACGCTCAACGGCATGAAGATCGTGGTCGATGCTGCCAATGGCGCGGCGTACAAAGTCGCGCCTAGTATTTTTGCCGAGCTGGGGGCTGAAGTAATCGCTCTGGGGATCCAGCCCAACGGCACGAATATCAACAAGCGGTGTGGAGCCTTGCACCCCGAGGCCATGCAGCGGGAAGTGATCAAGCGAAAAGCAGATTTGGGTATTTGCCTCGATGGTGATGCCGATAGGGTGATCTTGGTGGACGAGCAGGGCGATATCGTAGATGGCGATGCAGTCATGGCACTCTGCGCAACTCATTTGCTTCAGGAGAAACGCCTCAAGAAGAAAACTCTCGTTTCGACGGTCATGAGTAATATGGGGCTTGAAGTGGCTATGAAGAGAGCCGGAGGAAAACTACTCCGCACCGGCGTTGGAGATCGCTACGTTGTCGAGGCAATGCGTAAGCATAAGTTGAATTTGGGTGGAGAGCAGTCAGGACACCTCGTTTTCCTCGAACATGCCACCACTGGAGATGGCTGTGTTGCCGCGCTACAAATCCTTGCCATCATGGCCCGAGAGCACCGGCCCATGAGCGAGCTGGCCCAAGTCATGGAGCCCATACCCCAAGTATTGATCAGTTCAACCTTCTCCCAACGGTTGCCCTTAGATGAAATGCCGCGCCTCAATAAAGAGATCAAGGCAGCAGAGGCTAAGTTAAAAGGAGATGGCCGGGTATTGGTTCGCTGGAGCGGCACGGAACCCAAATTGAGATTAATGGCAGAAGGTCCCGACCCTAAAAAGCTCACTACCTGGTTGAATAGAATGTCTGCTGCCGCAGAAAAAGATATCCAGGCCGAGAAAGGTCGTTCGGCAAAAAGCAAGTCCTGAGAGAAAGGTCACCGTCAAGGGTCACGCAAAGAACGAAGCCTCCTCCCATTATCAGAAGAGTGGCAGGAGTCTCTGGTGCTTCAGGGCCAGGAACGAAATGCGCTGTCTTGGTGAGTTAGGATGAAAAGAAGCCCTCAAGCTCCTCGTTTTCCAGCAACCACATCCTCGGATTGTCCACCCTGCATAAAGGGAAGCTGAACCTGACGCAGGCCCGGCAAACGCTTCGGACGCTTCATATCTCGCTGAGCTAACATATCGGCCTCACGGGCCATATCGGCTTCCATGACCTCAGGATTGTCTAAGGCAAATGCTAATGCGTCAAAGATCTTCGCCGGGCTTAATTGCGGATACCTCTTCAGGATCTTCTCCATTGGCGTGCCGTTTTTGTAGAAGGCATAGAGGCGCCGGACAGGAATACGTGTACCAACTACGTGGGGGCTTCCTGCCAAAGCTTTCTTATCGACCCGCACATGAGGGTGAGGGATAAGAATAATGGGTAGGCTGGCAACTGGCGGTACAACTGGCATGAGCTACTCTCTCCTTAACCTACTCCAGCTCGGTGTCGAAGTTTTTGGAGAAAGTTCAGAGAAAAAGCAAAAACCCCTGCTCATCGAGCCAGGGGTTTCCGTCGTAGTGCAAAGAAATTCAGCCGGGGGAATTCATGCCAACTCTTGCGAGATACGCGCCGCGACCTTCTCAGCAGTCACACCGAATTGATCGGCCAAGACTTCGTAAGGAGCAGAAGCGCCGAAATGATCAATGCCAATATTGATTCCGTCGAGGCCGGTCAGAGCCTTCCATGGGGTGGTGATCCCAAGCTCGAAACTCGCACGACGAACACCCTTGAGCAGAACAGCATCTTGCTTTTCTGCAGGAAGACGTAAGAACGCCTCGAGGCAAGGCATTGAGACAACCCGAATACGGCGCCCCTCTTTTTCGAGAATAGCGACAGCCTCAAGAGCAACGGATACTTCCGATCCGGTGGCGATCAACACCAACTCTGGATCTTTGACGTCACGCACAACGTAGCCGCCGTCTTCTAAGGAGCTCAGCTGGAAGTCGGCAGGGCGCTCCAATGCCGGAATATTGTGGCGAGTCAGGGAGAGAGCCGTCGGCGCGTCGCGACGCTTCAGGGCATGAGCCCAGGCATAGGCGGTCTCCACCCCGTCTGCGGGACGGACAACATCGAGCCCGGGCACCGTGCGTAAGCCCCAAACTTGCTCCACAGGCTGGTGAGTTGGTCCATCTTCTCCGAGGAAAACAGAGTCGTGCCTGAAAACATAAATGGCCTGAATCTTCATCAAGCTTGCCAAACGC
>JAKVCH010000303.1 GCA_022447485.1 Polyangiaceae bacterium
ATCGACGAAATGCACCGCCTCCCTGAAGAGTCGTGGAATGATCGAGCGATCCGTAAAATCATCGCTCGTCTGGGCCGGACCTTCGCCCAAAGTGCGTTCGACCTCTGTGCGGCCCTCGCTCCGCTCAGCCATGACTCCTCCGCAGAACTCTTCCGCCAGCTGAGGATAAACGTCTCCGCCCAATTGCAATCCGGCGCGGCATTCACGCGCCAGGACCTGGCCCTCAGTGGAGGCGAGCTCATCCAGCTCGGTGTGATTCTACCCGGACCAGCAGTGGGAAAGACCCTCGACGCCCTTGTCGACGCGACCTTAGATGACCCTCGGCTGAACCAACGGGAAACCCTACTGACCATCGCAAAGAGCTTAAAGCTCAAATAAGGCTCCCCTCGCCCAACACATCGGCTCAGAGCGATGAGCTCTCGAACGCTCCCTGCCGGGCTTTCGTCTCAGCATGGCGAGAGATAATTGCGCGACCTGACCCTGAAGTGCCCGGAGCAGAGTTCGAGCTCTCGCCATAGGAATCAATCGCGACTAGCCTACGCCCATGCCTGAATTCGTCTTCACCATGCAAAATGTGACCCGCGTCCACCCTCCCGATAAGAAGGTACTCGACAACGTTACTTTAGCTTTTCTTCCGGGCGCCAAGATTGGCGTCATCGGCGGCAACGGCTCTGGCAAGAGCTCATTGATGCGCATCATGGCGGGCGTCGACGATGGCTTCCTCGGTGAGGCCAAGCCCCATGCCTCGATTAAAATTGGCTACTTTGCCCAAGAGCCAGAAATGGGAGACGCCACAACCGTTTTGCAAGCTGTCGAGGTAGCGGTCAAAGAGACTCGTCAACTCCTCCAAGACTTTGAAGATATCAGCATGAAATTCGCTGAGCCCATGAGCGATGACGAAATGAACGCCCTCCTGGAGAAGCAGGGCAAACTACAGGATCGTATCGACGCAATCGATGCTTGGAACTTGGACCAAAAGGTTGAGCGAGCAATGGATGCCTTGCGCTGTCCTCCGGGAGACGCCTCGATCGAAAAACTCTCTGGCGGAGAAAAACGTCGCGTCGCTCTCTGTCGTATTCTTCTAGAAAACCCCGATATGTTGCTCCTTGACGAGCCCACAAATCATCTCGATGCAGAAAGCGTCGCTTGGCTTGAACGTTTTCTGAAAGAATATCCCGGCACCGTCGTTGCCGTCACCCATGATCGCTACTTCTTAGATGACGTGGCAGAATGGATTCTGGAGCTAGATCGCGGCCGTGGTTATCCCTACCACGGCAATTATTCTGGCTGGCTTGGGCAGAAGCAATCCCGCCTTGCTCAAGAAGAAAAGCAAGAGAGCGCAAAACAGCGCAAGTTGAAACAAGAGCTAGAATGGGTTCAACAGAGTCCCAAGGCGCGCCAGGCAAAGAGCAAGGCCCGCCTGTCGGCTTATGAAGACCTGATGAATGAATCAAAAAATGCTCGGGTTGATCGAGGTGAAATTTCTATCCCACCTGGGCCTCGTCTCGGGGATACCGTAATTGAAGCAACGGGACTCACGAAAGCATTTGGCGAGAAACTGCTTTTCGATGACCTCAACTTTCGCCTGCCCCGCTCAGGCATTGTCGGCATTATTGGCGCAAATGGCGCCGGAAAGTCGACCCTCTTTCGAATGCTAGTTGGCGAGCAACAAGCCGATCGAGGAGAGCTAAAATTGGGGGAGACCGTCGAAATTTCTTATGTCGATCAAAATCGTGACGACCTGAGCGATAAAGCAACAATTTGGGAAACGATCAGCGAAGGAGAGGAAGTTCTGAGTTTAGGGGCGAAAGAAGTGAACTCTCGGGCCTACTGCGGCTGGTTCGGATTTAAGGGCTCGGACCAACAGAAAAAGGTCAAGGACCTTTCCGGCGGAGAGAGAAATCGTGTTCACCTAGCGCGCACGCTCAAACAGGGTGGAAACCTTCTTCTCCTCGACGAACCCACCAACGATTTAGATGTCGAAACCCTTCGCTCCTTAGAATCAGCTCTACTTGAATTCCCTGGATGTGCGGTAGTGATTAGCCATGATCGTTGGTTCTTGGATCGTATTGCCACCCATATTCTGGCCTTCGAAGGCGATAGCCAGGTGACCTGGTTTGAAGGCAACTACCAAGACTATGAAGCCGACTACCGAAGGCGCATGGGCGATGATGCCGGGGAACCGAAACGCCTGAAATACCGCAAACTTCAGGCCTAAAGCTGCCCCGTCAGAGAAGCCTCTGATCGATACTGGGTTCCTTGTAGCGATTGGGCGCCTTCTCTCAATTCAGTGGCTGCCGAGTGCTTGTCCTGAGTTAAGGCGTTTGGCTCTCAACAGCTTCTTTCTGTGGCCATGATCAATTGCTTGCTTACGATGGGGCTTTCTCAGCCAGACCCTCGTCGACTAATCCGAAATCATAGAGCCGCTCTTCGATCACCAGACCTTGATGCCAGCGCTGCACGCTCACCTGATCGAGACGCAATAGGTGACCATCGGCGTCGCAAAAGCGTATGCGCCACTCAATCAAGCTGGTTGCGGTAAGGGGGTCAAAAGCCCCACTTCTCTTCTTCCAGGTCGGTGCCCTGGGCTGAGCAGCGAGAGCCTTCTTCTCTGCATCAAGAATCGCCTCTCTGCCAGCAAATGCCATCACACCATTTTCAAAGACCACGGCTTCTTCTGCATAGAAACGTTGGATCGCCTGAAGGGAGTCGGCTTTTTCTAAAATGTGTATCATCTCCTGAAACGCATGCATCGCTCCAGGGGTTCCACATTCACTCTCATGCTCTTCAGTCATCGCTTCCTCAAGCGTACTCTGCCTTTTTCACCCCAAGGACTCAACACCAGCACGCTTCCGGGAGATCTCAGCTCAAGGACAAAAGCAAAACGCCGGGCTGCTGATTGCACCCGGCGTTTTGACCCGAAAGGCTGTAGCGTTTAAGCCTCGCCCGTAGCTGGCTGAGATGGCCCGCCGAATAGCGGAGGCCGCTCCTCACGCTCGCTCTTTGCCGGAGTATCGTCTTCTCCCGAATGCTTAGGGATATTCACGCGCTCGCGGTTCGGAAGCTCCTCACCGGCGATAGCAGCCTTAATCTCTTCGGAATCAAGCGTTTCTCGCTCCAATAAGGCCTCGGCGATGCGATCCAGCTTATCTCGATGCTCGCCGATCAGCTCCTGGACTAATTTGTACTGCTTCTCGATGATATCCCGCACTTCCTTGTCAATTTCTCGCGCCGTATCATCGGAATAGTCTTCCCGTCGCTGGGTCATATCACGCCCAAGAAAGACGCTGCCCTCATTCTCGCCGTAGGCCAAGGGTCCTAAGGTAGAGCTCATGCCATACTCGCAGACCATCGCCCGCGCCAAACGAGTGGCGCGCTTAATATCGTCAGCGGCGCCCGTGGTGACATCGCCAAAAACGATTTCTTCCGCAACCCGCCCACCGAGCATCATGGCAATCCGACCCCAAGCTTGAGATTCGGTCATGGTGTGCCGATCTTCTACCGGAAGCATTGGAGTGACGCCAAAGCAGCCCCTCGAGGAATGATCGAAACCTTATGAACAGGATCATTCCCCTTCACCAAGGCTCCCACCAATGTATGACCTGCCTCGTGCCAGGCAGTGACTCGCACCTCTTCGAGACTCATCACCATGCTGCGCCGCTCCGCGCCCATCAGCACTTTATCTTTCGCTAGCTCAAAATCTACATTGAAGACTTTGTCTTTATCTTGCCGTGCGGCGAGCAGAGCTGCTTCGTTGACTAAGTTCTCTAGGTCGGCTCCGACAAAGCCAGGCGTTCCCGCAGCTAAAGTAGCCAGCTGAACGTCGTCGGCCAGAGGAACCTTTTTAGTATGCACGGCCAAAATGCCCTCGCGACCACGAATATCGGGTCGGGGTACGGTGATTCGACGATCGAAGCGACCCGGTCGCATAATCGCCGGATCGAGCACGTCGGGACGGTTCGTCGCGGCGATCATGATCACACCTTCGTTCGATTCAAAGCCGTCCATCTCGACGAGAAGTTGGTTCAAGGTCTGTTCACGCTCATCGTGACCTCCGCCCATACCAGCACCACGATGACGTCCAACCGCATCAATTTCGTCGATAAAGATAATGCAGGGTGCATGCTTTTTTCCCTGTTCGAAAAGATCGCGCACTCGACTCGCGCCAACACCCACGAACATCTCAACGAAGTCAGAGCCTGAAATGCTGAAGAAAGGAACCCCTGCCTCACCCGCAATCGCTCGAGCTAGGAGAGTCTTACCCGTTCCCGGCGCGCCCATCATCAAGACGCCTTTGGGGATCCTACCTCCCAAACGCTGGAACTTTTTCGGATCTTTCAGAAAAGCAATCAGCTCTTCCACTTCATCCTTGGCCTCATCGGCTCCGGCAACATCCGCAAAAGTAACTTTATTCTGCGCCTCATTCAGGAGTCGAGCCCGACTCTTTCCGAAACTCATAGCCTTCCCGCCACCGGATTGTAGCTGTCGAATAAAGACGACAAAGACCACCAGTAGAAGAAGTAAGGGTAAGGTAATCGTGAGAATGCTGACCCAAGCGGCGCCGTCATCGTCGTTCTGATAACGAACCTTGATGCCTTTATCGATCAACGCTTTGGGGTCGGCATCTGGAGGGCCCACCGTCATACGGCGCTCGATCTTCTTGTCTTTGGTTTCGACCAAAAACGAATAGTCT
>JAKVCH010000304.1 GCA_022447485.1 Polyangiaceae bacterium
CGAGAGTGTTGTGGCGTAAGCCGCTCCCTCCAGCCCGTATTCGGCAAAACCACCGTTGCCGTAGATGAAGAGCCAATTAAAAAGAATATTGAGAAGGTTCACAGGAAGCATCACCCACATAGCGGGTTGCATGATGCCCCTGCCTTGCAGATAGCTCCGTAATGCGACCCATCCAAGAAGGGGTATGGTGCTGATAATTTGGGGCTGGACGTAGGCTGCCGCCCTCCGCGCGAGCTCGGGGCGTTGACCAAAGAGCAGCAGAACTGATTCGGTTTGGCTCCAAGCAAGAGAGAGGGCGAGAGCGCTCAAGAAAGCGACGCCGAGTCCGCCATGAAAAGCTCGAATCAGACCAATCCTGTCTTGAGCACCATGAGCTTGAGCAATTTGCGGATCGAGGCCCATCACGAAGCCCATCGCAACTGTCATGGTGACAAAAATCCACTGAGTCCCCAGGGAAGCCGCTGCTAAATCGCTCACGCCGTAGTGGCCGAGCATCATTGTGTCGACGGCATGTAGCAGCATCATGCCAGCTTGCCCCAGCATGGCCGGCACCCCCAAGCGAACGATCGTCGCAATTTCTTCTTTCATTGTCGGGGCGCCTGACACGCGACGGCTATGACATTTGCGCGTCCTTCACTCAACTAATTCGTCGTTGAGTGAAGGTGGGCGTTTGCTTTCGCAGCCCAAGAATCGCTGAGTGAACCTCGGGCGTGTCGTCCAATGTCAGCCCTCCCCCTAGGGCGCGTGGGGCAAGGAACTTGGCCAGGTGAACGCGACGCAAAAGATGGGCCCCAGAGCGGACGCTTGGTCTGAGGAGAAGACTCTTGGTCTAGGAGCGGACGCTTGGCGGCGGCACTGTTGAGTCATGCTTGCCTCGCATCACGGTGGGTTGACCTGTGGCGACCAGTACATCAAGCCAGAGGGGACTATCTGGACTGACGCAGTTACGACGATCGGATGCTGCAAAGATGGGCACGTGAACAAGACGGTTGTTCACAATGCCGACAATGCATGCCGTGCGCCCTGACATGGCCGCGTGAACCGCGTTGGAGCCTAAGCGGGCACAATAGATAGAGTCGGCTGGATTCGCAGCTTGGCTCCGAATGGTGTAGCTTGGATCGATGTATTTCAGACCGATTTCTTGCTGGTTTTCTTGAAAGTGATTTTCTATCGCGTCGCGTAAGTAAACGCCGATATCGCCTAAGCGGGCGTTGCCGCCAGCATCGTGTCCGTCGGCCCGAACGTATTGTCGTCCTGCTCCTTCTGCCACGACGATCATTGCATGCCCTTGGCGCTGTAAGCGTTCTTCTAGGTGAGCAAAAAGGCCGTTTTCGCCCTCTAAAGTGAAGGGTACTTCGGGTATCAAAACAAAATCAGCTTCGTTCGATGCGAGGGCCGCGTGGGCAGCGATAAAACCGCTTTCTCTGCCCATGAGCTTGACGAGCCCAATACCGTTGATGGCGTCTACGGCCTCACGATGGGCACCATCAACAGCGCGCACGGCCTCTGAAACTGCCGTTTCAAAACCGAAGGAGCGCTCAACGAAAGAGAGATCGTTGTCGATTGTTTTGGGCACGCCCACAACTGCAATTGGTAGCCTTCGTCTTTCGATTTCTTCGGTGATGCGGAGGGCGCCTCTTTGAGTGCCGTCCCCTCCAATGGTGAAGAGCATATTCACATCATGCCGAATCAGCGTATCGACGATTTCACCCGTGCGCTCGCCGCCACCTCGCGCTGAGCCGAGGATAGTGCCACCATGCCGATGGATATCGCCGACCGCCTTTGGGTTGAGCGGGATCGGCACGTAAGGTGTGTCGGCCAGAAGCCCTCGATAACCATGGCGAAAGCCAGTGATGCGTCGGACGCCGTAGTGGTCCCAGAGAGCGAGCACGATAGCCCGGATCACGTCGTTGAGCCCGGGACAAAGCCCCCCGCAAGTCACGATGGCGGCATGCACATTCTGCGGTTCAAAAAAAAGTCGATCTCTCGGCCCAGCCTTTTCAAAGGCGCCTGCGGTGCGCTCCAGAATCGAGGCAGGCTCGCCGGAGTATTCTATCTGGTGCAGGACGCGTTCTTCGTCTCTGACAAAGTTTGCAACCCAATCACCATCTTCGTAGCTGAGGCGTAGAGGGGATGGATGGGTTGCTTTGCCGAGGCGGTTAATTTCAAATGGGTTGGCCATGCGGTGCGCAGTGTAGCTTGCTCATGTTTCGGCTCAATTCACTCGGCGAACTTCTTTTGTGAATCGGCAGACGAAAAAAAAATAGTTTTGCTATTGTAAGTGGGAAACTTCGTGGTACTAATCCTGCCCCCGACGGAGGAAGTAGTCAAAACTGCTGAATTCTTAGGCGAAAAGTTCTTTTTAACTTTTCGGGATTCTTTTGAATCTGGAGCGGTAGTTAAGTTGGTTATAACGCCGGCCTGTCACGCCGGAGGCCGCGGGTTCGAGTCCCGTCCGCTCCGCCAACAAAAAGCCCTAGAGTCGCAAGGTTCTAGGGCTTTTTTGCGTCTTGCCGCTCTTCGCAGCCCGTCAGGTCGGAGCGAAGCTGAGTCGAGCTTGGCGCAGCTTATTCGAGTACGCTTGTACCCGTCGACTCCTCGTAACGGATGCCTTGATGCGACATTCTGAGGTAGTAGTTTTGCGAGCGGGCAACTTTTCGTAGCTGCCATTGAGAACCATTTTGCTGAGGCATTGATCGATGTCTTCCTTGTAAAACTTCGAGCGTCGAATTTTACCCGTGTTGGTCAGTAAGGGCCGGAGTGAGCGATCAAAGGTTTTCGGGCTTCGCCCTTTGTACTCGGCGCGGGGGACAGCCTTTGATCTGAATTCGCCTTTCCTCCTTTGAAAGCAGCCTCGGTTGGCCAAGAAAACACCACAGAAACAACGTCCTTGGCAGAGCGCCACCCCTCACTTAAGCTGCCTGCAACATGCAACTCCATCGCTCTGCTTTTTCGGCGTTATTTGCCCTTTCTTTTTTCTTTGCGGGCTGTGGAGAAGAAGAGCCGGACCCAAGTAAAGAAGCTGATTTAGACGAAACGTCTGAAGGAGAGGAGACCGAAGAAGGTCTGGGAGGAGAGGAGACTGAGGAGGAAACAGACAAGGAGGCGACCGAGTGCGCAGCTGGAAGCTGGGATGATGACAGTGATCCAACCACGGCATGCGTGACGAGAACTGCTTGTGTTGCCGGCGAGTACGTTAAAGTCGAAGGTGATGCGAAAACCGACCGCAGCTGCGCGGCATGCGAGGAGGGCAGCTTTAGCCCAGAGGAAAATGCAGCGACTTGCACAGTTTTTAGCACTTGCGCCAACGGGGTTCTGGCAGAGGGAAGCGAAGTTGCGGATGTAGTCTGTAAGCCCGAGATCGAGCAGCTCGTCACAGCGGGCGATCGCCACAGCTGCGCGCTTCTCGACACGGGCGCGGTCCACTGCTGGGGAAGCAACTTCTACGGCCAACTGGGCGACGGCTCGGAAAATGATAGCACCACCCCGGTGGCTGTTTATTGGCCCTAGGGCACTCCTGTATAAAGGGAGTGATGTGCTGACGTAGTAGAGAAGGGTAGCCGTCCCGAGAAAGAAACAGATGAGGGCTAACATGACGAGCCACCACGGGATTTCTTTTTTACGATACATCAGACCTCCAGAACGTTCACAGCGATTCAACAGACTTTAGTGAATCAAGAGGTGCGATAAACAAATTGGCAAGAACTGACGAACTCGATGGAGAAGGGTGTCGCCAGGTCGAAAGCCGGACAACATTGAACGAGTTAGCTAGAGGCGCCTAAGCGGAGACAGGGAGCCTGGGTGAGGGGAGGCTTGAGCTGAACCAACCTCGCCCAGCAAAGAGCCTCACAGGGGCGATTTGGACGGCTCCTGCGTCAAGTTAGGTATCAACAGGAAAACCAAGGGTTCATCTGCCGTACAAGGTCAAGTTTGGCTCACCTTTCTGAGCCTCAGCGCTATAACTCTTACGAGCGTTGAGAATATCTGTCTGAGCGATCGTTGCATCCTCGATTAGACTACCGAGAGCCTTAACCATCTTCTCTAAGTAGAAGTCGACCGCCTTATGCTTTCCACTCTCCAGAGCCTTACGGAGATACTTCGCTTCGTGGTTTACATCACCTAAAGAACTATTCAGTTCAGCGCCATGGCCACGATCTTGCCAAAGATGGAGCATCTGAAGGTCTTTATCCCAACGAGTCGATGCTTGTTTCTCCGAAGCCTGCTTGTAGTCAGCATCGGGATTGTAAGTGTACCAGGAAGCGGCCTTGCGGAGTTCGGCTGCAAGGGCCTGCGCCTTCTCAATGTTGAGACCTAATTCGGAGAGGCTGTAGGTCGTGTGACTAAAAGCGGTCGAGAGTAGCCGCAGTGCTTTTTTGGGATCTTCGCCATACAAAGCTTTCTGGGACTTACCCAAAAGTGTCACCGGTATCGCCAGGTGCTGAGCTGCTCGATTGGCAGGTGTGGGTCCGACAGCAGCACTCTTGCTGCGGGGCCGATCCCACCAAACGGTAATCCCAGAAACAGGGAAAACCCAATCGTAGTCATCGATCCTTCGGTAGTGCTCCTGCCACTTGGAGCCCGTCACGTAACCGAACTTTTTGAGAAACCTGACGACTCGCCGGTATTCATCCTTCGTTCCGCCATCAACCCAAACAGTCGTGCCCCCGCCACCTGAGACGTAG
>JAKVCH010000305.1 GCA_022447485.1 Polyangiaceae bacterium
TCATCGGCGTAGCTCATATTATCAGCATCGCCACAGGGCTCAGCATCTCGTCGATTGCGACGGATAAGAATGTGGGAGCCGGCGGCCCTTACTACATTGTATCGCGCAGTCTCGGTCTACCCATCGGCGGTGCCCTCGGGCTAGCTTTATTTCTTGGCCTTTGCTTTGGGACATCTCTTTATATTATCGGCTTTTCAGAGAGCATTCTGTCGTTTTTTTCGATTGAAGCCACCCCCAACAACCTCCGTATCACCGGGACTTTGGCACTCGTAGCTGTTGCCGCGGTCACGATTATCTCGACGTCTTTCGCTCTGAAAACTCAGTACGTGGTGCTGTCGCTGATTGGTATCTCTTTGGTGGCCATCTTCCTTGGCCGAGACGTGCCCCTCGCTAGCACCAGTCCGATAATTCAGGCGGATGCTCCGCCGAGCGAGTTTGCCCTCTTTGCCATTTTCTTCCCGGCGGTCACAGGGTTTACGGCTGGGGTCAATATGTCCGGGGACCTCAAAAATCCGAAAAGCGCGATTCCAAAAGGAACGCTCCTCGCCATCTTGACTGGACTTGTCGTGTATGTGGCGCTCACAATTTTTCTGAGCCTCCGCGTGCCGTCTTCCGCGCTGATCGATGACCCCAACGTTTTGAGCAGCATCGCTTTTCATCCCTGGGCTGTCACCGCTGGCATTTGGGGCGCAACCTTTTCCTCAGCTCTTGGCAGCTTAATGGGCGCTCCTCGGATTTTGCAGGCGCTCTCTGTAGACAGGGTGACGCCTAGGTTTTTTGCTCACGGTCGAGGGCTTGGAAACGAACCCTTTCGTGCCTTAGCAATCGCGTTCTTGATTGCCGAGTGCGGTATCATCATCGCCGAGCTGAACCAAATTGCTCGCATTGTGTCGATGGTTTTTCTGACCCTCTATGCCTTCCTGAATATCAGTTGCGCGATAGAGGCTAAGGTCTCACCCGACTTTCGTCCGTCCTTCCGCATACCCGCGAGCATCAGTGTCATCGGGGCGCTGACCTGTTTTTTGGTCATGGCGTTATTGGATATCGGGCCCATGTTAGGCGCGATTATCTTGATGCTGGCACTCTTTGGTTTACTGCAGCGTCGAGCCCTCAAGCTTGAATCCGGCGATGCTTGGTCTGGAATATGGCAAAACTTGATCCGGACGGGGTTACCGAAACTGCTTGGGAAAACCGCCCAGAATGACCGCCATTGGAGCCCGATTGTACTCGATTTCGGCGGTCCCAGCGCGAGCGGATCAGAGCATAAAAACCTGCAAACCTCATTAGTTGGCGGTAGCGGCTTCCTCACACGACTTTATGCTGCGCCTCCAGCTTCTTCCTCGACACAAAAAGAGGACAATCTCCCAGGCCTCTTTCAGGAGGACTGACTCTCTCCGCAGCCAAGCGCCGAAGAGATAAAGCAACTTTGTCGGTATCACGGCTTTCCAGGCTTGAAGCCGAATACGGTGGTCTTTAGCCATGACCACCCTGTGCTCACCAGCGATGAGCTCTTGATCGAACTGTCGGATCTTGAGTTTAATCTACTCCTCCACAAGCCGGCTGGCTTAGAGAAAGAAAGTGGGCCTGCTCATGGCCGTATCGATATTTGGTGGGCGCAAGACCAAGGCAACTTAGCTTTCGCTCTGGCCCTCCTGCGCTTTTTGCTTCGAGCACCTCAATGGGAGCAGGCCAAGCTGCGATTTCTTCTTGTGACCACCGGCACGAGCCAGGCCGATTTACTCAAAAGCAGCGTCAAACGCTTGCTTCGGGAAGCGAGACTCGAGGCGGAGATTCAGGTTCTTCCGGAGGACGGGACGCCCCACTCCCTGCTTGAGAAGGCGCGCAACCACTCCTCGGATGCGGGGTTGGTTCTTCTTGGCATCCCCGAGAACCGTCCCAGCGCCGCACATATCGACCTAACGCGCCGAAGCATTCGAGATCTACCCGAGACAATCGTATTTCACGCTTCGCCAGACTTCAGCGAACAAAGCACGGGCACACATTCTGACTCCGAGAGATCCTTGGCGGCTGAGCTAGAAGCCGAGGAGCTTTCTGATGCAGCGACTCTCACGCTCCCCGATCTTCCCGACTTAGCGGTTGCAACCCGTTCGTTTCACGAGCGCTATCAACGGCAGCTGGCACTAACCCTCGAGAACGGTCTCACTCCTCTCTACGCCAAAGAACTGGACCTCCTAGATTCGCTCGCCGGAAGCGTCAAACGGCATCTATCACCAGAGAGGGTCCGACAGGCAGGGAACCCACGTAAGCGCCGTAAGGCATTCAACCGTCAACAAGGCGCATTGACCTTTGCGGCACAGGAGCTTTTCGAAAGTTATCGTGACGAAGGACTACGTAGGATCGCTGACATCTATTCGGCTAGTTTAGAGAGGTATCTCGAGGCCGAAAAGGACTTAGACGCCAAGGAGAATCGTCTTTTGGTGGCATGGCGCCGAGCAGACTTGGCTCCCGACCGTTCGGATAATCGCCATATTCGCCGAGCGAAAAGCAGATTACGGCGCAAAGCTTGGTTTCTCCGGCGTATCCCTCTGGTGCGCCTCCCTTTACGGCGCCTGGAGCGATTTTACTTCCAGCGTTCCTTCGAGAATTTTGTTCAGCCCGCGTTTAAAAGCTACTTAGATAAACACTTGATCTTTATCAAAGAGCTCGGCCAACTTATGCAATCAAGTCGCTGGGACTTTGATGACCATGGGGATCATGAAAAGCTTGAGCTTAGCTTGGTTGCAGAGCGTGACGCATTGCTGCTCAGTATTGACGAAAAGAAGGCTGAACGAAAAGGAGAAGCATCTCGTGCGAATCAATCACTACTCGCCGCGGGTTTCCGCCTCAGTCAGGATTTCGGGCAAGATCTTCAGCGCTTTGATTTTCGCCGTCTGATAAGAAAGAGCCGAAAAGTCACCAAATTATCTGACTCGCTCAATTTCACCTCCCAGGCCAAAGCCTGGGAGAAACAAGCCAAAGCCCTTGCTGAAAGAGCAGTGCTCAGCATGTCGTTGCTCCGCGCGCAGTATCGGCTGCGAGCGGCCCTACAACGGGCTCAACAGACTATTCATCTGCACCTGAGGACCGGTCCCTTACAGAGCTCTCTCTCTTTGCTTGAGAAACTCAATCACAGTCTTAACGCAATCACCGAGTCCGAGGCGCCTCCTGAGGATGCTTTCGATGTGATCCCCTATCCAGACTTAGACCTGAGTTTAGTGTTGGACGATTTACGTTCGGAGTGCATCGGTTGTACCGATGAACTACCAGAAGAAGTCCTCACTCTCAGCGATGAGGCTGTTTTTACAGTCACTGACCTCGCCGATAACCCTCAAAATTATGTCGAGGTGCCTGTTCGGCGTCAGGTGCAGTACCTAATAGAAGCCGAGTTGTTGGATTCCCTCGGCGGAGAACTTCAGCGGGTCTTCCCTCTCGACACGCAGTGCAAAGGCCTTCTGCAGGATATTTCCAGTCTTCTGACATTTCAATTCGCCGAAGCGACCAGTCAAGCATCAAGAACTGGAGAAGCCGTTTTGGATTCCGTCTCTCCAGTCCTCGTCAATTGCCGTGAGCGCTTAGAGGAAGGGATTGCCCAACTGAAGAAATTACAGCGAAGTCTTGATGAAGCGTTCAGCCAGAAGCTACTCCTCGTCGCCGAGGGTACGAATGCTTACGAACTCTCAGAAGCAAATCGACGGCTCGAACAACATATCCGCCTAGAGCAAGGTAGAAAGGCCGTCTCAGGGTTAAGGGGAATGTTTGGCTCGCTGGGTCAGAAACTCTATGAGCAGTTGGTGAAGCTGGTTTACGGTCAAAGTGCCGGCATTCTCTTATCTCAAAAGTGGAAAAGATCAGGGCTAGCTCCAGAAAGCCAAATAGAACGCATCGTAGAGCTAGCCCAACGAGAACAAGCTCCGCTGAATGTATTAGAGGAAGTGCCGTCCTATTACCGTCAGCTTTTCTTTGGCCAAAGCGGAGTCAGTGAAAGTTTTTGGGTGGGACGCCAAAAAGAACTTGAGCAAGCCCGGCGAGC
Source organism: Polyangiaceae bacterium (assembly GCA_022447485.1). GTDB lineage: Bacteria > Myxococcota_A > Polyangia > Polyangiales > Polyangiaceae > NIC37A-2. The sequence continues at coordinate 4,031 of JAKVCH010000305.1, forward strand.
TGTACAACTTTTCGACCATGGCACCCCTGGTGTGCTCTATGTGTTGGGCGAGCGAATGGGCGGAAAGACGAGCTTTCTTCAGAAAATTGCTAGCGAGTTCTTTAGCCGCCGCAAGGTCTTTCGGGTTCACCCTCGCTCGGGGGGAAGCATCCGAGAAAAGGACCTACTCCGCTCCTTTCATCAAGCACTCCCGCCGGAGGTCGACCTTGCCCTGGATGCTGACCTAAATCAAATCTTCGGTGCCTTTCCAGACGGCTCCATGGTTCAAGTTGACGATTTACACCTCTGGTGGGAACGAGCCCCTGGCGGCGATGAACTCCTCAAGCTTTTCTACCGATGTCTGAAAAAACATGAACAGCGCCTGTTCATCGTTATCGCTGTGGACACCCAAGCCTTTCGAATCATCAATCGTTTTGTCGATATCGGCTCCCATGCCTTAGGCTTAATCGAGTGTGGCCCTTTGCCTGCAGCTGAACTTCGAGAGATTGTGATGTTACGCCATAACTCCACTGGGCTTCGTTTCGAACTGAAGAAAAAAGGTTCAGGAGATTTAGGGGGGCTCGCGCTTGCGCGTCTTTTTTCCCGCCACTTTTCCCACTCTCGGGGTAATGTAGGTTCGACACTGCGCAACTGGGTGAACAACATCCGAC
>JAKVCH010000306.1 GCA_022447485.1 Polyangiaceae bacterium
GAAAGCTGGAGTTCCGTCGATACCGAGGGAAGCCGCCAGTGAATTATCGGCCTGAAAGACAGCGTCGTTTGAGTTGTCGCTCATGGCCGCTGCTAATTGTTCTCGATTCAGCCCAATACTTTCCCCGAAGTCGACAACTTCTTCTGTTGTGAGGCGTGCTTTTGGAGTGGATAGCGAGAAGATCCCGTCGTGCATTTTCCAAAAAAGAGCATCGCCACCTTGCCTTTGCGCGTAGCGAGCTGCTCGAGCTGCGGGCAAAGCGAATTTGTGAAATGGCAGGGGCAGGTCGTGCCAAATCACGCGGACCTGATCTGGGTAGAGCTTTTTCAGTTGCTCCACAATCAACTCACCTCGGCGACAGAATGGGCATTCAAAATCTGAAAATATATGCACTTCGTGAGAGGCGCTTTCTGGCCCCCAAGTCGGCGACGTGCTGGGTGAATCAAAAGGAGCAACCTTTTTGGGCGCGCCTGGAGCGATGGCGCTGGCTTGTATCTTGGCGTAGAGGTCTTCAGGCTTGACGCCCGTCTTCACCAGCGCATCAGCTTCTTGTAGCTGATGGTCAATCAGAGCCTGGAAATAGGCGAGGCTTTTAGCTCCGGCCAAACGTTTGCCATTGATGAAGAAATGAGGCGTTCCTCGCACCAATACGTCCGCTGCAGTCCTCTCGTCGGTTAAGATTGCTGCTTCCGACGGTCCGGTGATCTGGTCGAGAGCTGTTGTGGCCTCTTCGCTGCTGAGCCCTTGCCGTTCGGCAGCTGCAATCAGGTAGTTAGGGCTGAGGTTTGGCGATGATTCAAATAGCTCTTGGCTGAAGCGAAAGAAGGCAGCACTTCCTTTCAAGCGGTTGACTGCTGCCGCTACCCGATGTGCTGGGCGAGATTGACGATGAAAAGCGAGAGGGTGGTGTTTAAAGACGACGCGTACTTTTTCCCCATAGATTCGCTTGATCTCAGAGACGGTCGGTTCGACCTTTTGACAGTAAGGGCATTCGAAGTCTGTAAAGTAGATAAAGGTAATTGGCGCATCTGCGGGTCCAGTACTGGGGGAGTCTCCGATAGGCACACGGTAGTCGTGGGGGTCTTCTGCCAGAATTTCATGAATGACATGATTCTTCAGGTTCCAGGCAACTCGCGCCGTATAGCCTTTTAACCATTCGTCGCGATTTGTCGTCGGAGGAAAAGCCAAGAGTTCTTCATCAATATTTTTGAAGAAGACATCATCGGGTTGAGCCCCGTTGACAGCTTTGCCGTTGATAAAAAATGCCGGCGTCCCATTGACGCCAACCTGCTGTGCGGCGCTTTGATCTGCCGCGACTTCTCTTACTGTTGCTTCATCGGTGACGGCGGCATTGTAATCCTCGAGCAGAACGCCTGCATCTTCAGCCCAACGTGCTAGTTTCAGATAATCGATTTCTTGCTGAGCGGAAAAGACTCGTCCAGCAAATAGCCAAAAAGCCTCGGGGCCGGCAAGATTCTGTACGGCTTGAGCGGCGACAGCGGCAGGGAGAGCTTGGTCGTGAAATTTGAGTGGTAGGTGTTTGAAAACAATCCTGACCTCATTGGCTTTGTAGCGCTGACGAATTCTCTGAAGCGAAGCAAAGCCCTGGGCGCAATAGGGGCATTGAAAGTCGAGAAAAGCGAAAAGCGTCACCGAGGCATTGGGGCCGCCAAGGACGGCATCATTGGCATCGACCGTCAGATAAAGTTCGGGCTCTCCGGCTGCAGGCGAGCTTGGAGAGGCTCTCGGGATTGGGGCAGAGAGAACAGGTTTTTCTTTCTGCTGGGGAGAGGTGGGCGGTTCATTTTGAGAACCGGAACAACCGAAAATAAGTGAGAGGCTCCAACAGAGTGTGGCTGATAGCCAGATCTTTCGTTCGAACATTGCTGCCTTATCTAGCATGATGCTGTTGAGGAGGGAGCGCGGCAATGGGGAAAAAGAAAAAGGCGGCCCGAAGGCCGCCTTTTTGAACCGGTTCGGTTCTTGGGTTCACTTGCCGGAAGCGGCGAGCTTGATTGCCTTCTTGAAGGCGCTGTAAGGCTGGGCGCCGCTGACGAAGTATTCGCCAACGATGAAAGCCGGCGTACCACTCACACCAGCAGCCTTTGCATCGGCTGCATCTTTTTCGATGCGAGCCTTATGAGTGCGGTCATCCAAGGACTTCTTGAATTTCGCCATGTCGATACCAGCGATTTCACTCGCGTATTTCTCAAGCTGTTCACGCTTCAGACCAGGAGCCTTCTGCCCCGCGAAGAGCTTGTCATGGTATTCCCAGAAAGCCTTATCACCCTTTTGAGCGTAAACTTCGTAGGCAGCTTCTGCAGCCAAAGGCGCATCCTTGTGGAAAGGAAGCGGCAAGTTGCGCCAAACGATCTTCACGTCTTTGCCATGGTTGGCAAGAACTTGCTTGATCGTGGGGTTGACGCGAGAGCAGAAGGGGCACTGGAAGTCAGAGAATTCCTGAATGACAATCTTTGCATTCGCCGCACCCTTGAAAGGAGAATCCTTGGGAGCTGGGCCAATCTTCTTTTTCTGCGGCGGTGGAGGGGTTTTGCCCTCTTTCATGATGGCAGCATAAACGTCCTTACGAGGCGTTCCTTTGCTCACCAATGCTTTTGCTTTGGCCAATTGCTCGTCAATCAATTTCTTGAAGTTGTCAAAAGGCTGAGCACCCGCGATGCGCCGCCCGTTCACGAAGAAATGGGGGGTACCACGAGCTTTAAAGTCTTGGGCAATTTCAGAACTCTGCTCAAACTTTTCCTTGTACTTATTGGCCTTAATCGCAGCGAGGATTGTAGCGCTTGGCACACCGCTGTCGGCAAGAGCCTTCACTAAGTCATCGTCTGTGAGCTTGGGCTGGCTTGCGAAGATTGCATCATGAGCCTTCCAAAATGCCTCGTCACCCTTGGCTGCATAGACAGCTCGCGCTGCGTTGGATGCAGGATTCGCCCGCGGGTGAAACCCGAGAGGATTATCTTTCCAAACGATTTGAACATCGTCGCCGTAGGTCTCAAGGATCTTCTTGGTTGTCGGTAGTACTCGCTTGCAGAATGGGCACTGAAACTCAGAGAATTCAACGATTGTTACGAGAGGCTCTTTAGCGCCCTTTTTGGGATCATCCTCGAATACAGGCACAGCCCAAACCGTCGTATCGACAGGCTTTTCTTTCTTCTTTCCTGCGTCTGGAGACTTTTTGGCGTTCTTAGCCACCAAAGTCGGATATACAGCTTCTGGTGCGGTGCCGGCTGCAGTTAACTTCTTTGCCTCTGCTAGCTGCTGGTCAATGACCTGCTTGAACTTTGGAAAAGGCTGAGCTCCACTGAGCGAAACGCCATTGATACGGAAAGCTGGTGTGCCGGTTGCACCGACTTCACGAGCGAGCTTCTGATCTGCAGCAATCTTTGCTGCGAGTGCTTTTTTATTTTTCAGAGCAGCTTCGAACTTCGCAGGATCTGCTCCAGCTTCTGTCGCCCACTTCTTGAAGTTTTCTGCGGTCAGGTTTTTGCTATTCGCGAACGCTAGGTCATGAAACTTCCAAAAAGCTTCGTCACCGGCCACTTCAAAGACAGCTGCGCCGGCTTCGTGAGCTGGTCGGGCTGCTTTGTGGAATGGCAGAGGCTGGTCTTTCCAAACAATGCGGACCTTTTTGGGACCGTAGGTTGACTTGATCTGCTTGAGCGTCGGTAGAACACGAGAGCAGAAGGGGCATTGGAAGTCCGAGAATTCAACGATCGTCACGGGAGCATTCGCGTCGCCCCAAGTCGGATCATCTTTGGTTACGGGTATTTTTGCTGTGGAATGGTCGGAAGACCCTTTGCTCACAACTTTTTCTTGTTTATCGGCAGTCGCCCCTACGCCCTGTGCCTGTAGCACTCCCCAAGAGAGGAATGCACCAGCTACGAAAGACGCAAAGATGGCCGCCATTGCGGTACCTTTATTCATTTTTCATGTCTCCAATAAGTGGATCAAAGAAGGCTTCTCTCCGGCCGACATCAATCGGAATGATCCATGTCGCACCCTTTGTTGCCCTCAAAAACTAGACGAGTCGGTTGGTTTTCCGGAAGATGCTATGCAACCGAAACAGCATCTTCTCTCATGCTCAATTGCCAAATCCTTCCTGATTTAGGTGGTGAAACACCGTGGTCAGAAGGCTGGACTATGCTGCGTGAGAATGGGATAGGCTGGACGCGGGCGGTCGTTCGATGAGCAGTTGATGTTCGCGACCATGCAAAGCATCTGGTGCTTGAGAGCTGCGAGCACTTGAAGAAATCATCGCGCTGTTTTCAAAAACTAAAGACCCTGTCGGCTCAAGAACGAAAGCCTTGGCCCATTGAGAGGGAAAGCGGAAATTCTCTTGACCCGGCTCGTCAGATTGACTTGTTCGTTTAAGTAGTAGGTGACCGAGGCAGGAGTCTGAATCGGGTGACAAGTCATTCCGGTTGCTTACCGTTCCCTCGTCTTGATGCACTGCCTTGAGAACTGCATCAGAAGGCGCTCGCGAAATTGGCGGAGCTGAGATTGACTCGGCATCTTCTCCACACATGCCGACAGGAGCGTCCCAAGCCAGAGCATGAGATGGCGCGAAAAGAGTGAGCAAGAGAGCAGCGGCGAGGAGCCGTCGTGGAAGTCTGCTCAGGCTGATGACGAAGGCGAGGCTCATGAATCGTGCGCGCCAG
>JAKVCH010000307.1 GCA_022447485.1 Polyangiaceae bacterium
GGCAGCTCTGAATCCGCTTGGAGAGCTTCATCATCAGGCAGACGAAGGGTATCTTTTCCGCTCGAAACGTTCTCTTTCCTGTGGATTTCTTGACGCTCTTTCCCACTCATTGGCTGGGCCTTACCACAGTCCGCCCCAAGAGCTACTCAGCGCCGCCCGGAAGTTCTTCTCGAGCAACTTTCCCGCGCCATGGCGACCAGAAATGCTCCGACTCTTTCGCAAAAACGTCGTCACAACGCGGCGCATGTTCAGCTCCACGCAGTCGAGCCTCAACAACATTGGGAGCGCGAAATCCGCCCTCTACCGGATCACCGGTCTTCTTTTGCGCCAGGATCGTCTCCACCGCAGACTGGCTATGCAAAATTCTCTCTTGCGCATCAATGAAGTAAGCAGCACTCGCTGGTGCATATTCGCTCTCGGGCCAGGCATAGGCATGCCACTCTGTCTCGGCCCGCTCCTCATCGACAGCAGCCCCAGGAAATGCAGTCCAGCCGCCCCCCTCTTTGGGCAAACAAACAAGAAAAAGAAAACCTTGAAGAGCAGCAGCAGGGCCGCTTGCCGTGGGACGCACCGCTCGAAACCGCGGAGAAAGAGGGGCAACCTTAGCGCCTTCAGGGAAACGATTCGTCTTGCCTCCTGTTAGCTCGCTGAGAAAGCCAGCACTCCCAATACCATCACCGTCTGGGTCGCGCTCTGCGTAGCGACGCATTGCATCTTGAGCAAAAAGCACCTCCCGCAACATCGACACCCCGCGCTTACGCGCATCCATGCTTTTCGCACCCACGATTCCTGGAATCGCCTCACCCATCACAAATCGATATAACCCAAGGCAAAGAACGAGAGCACTCAACCCAAAGAGCCAACGGAAAATGCGCTGGCTCTGCAGACTCAGTCGGCCGAGCGAGGCGAACCCGATGACTAATCCAAGCAGGGCAAACACCGCAAGCCTAGGCTCAAAAGGTGAGAGAAGACTCAAAAGCAGAATCACAGCATACAAAATGAATTGACTAGTCTTCATGAACTTTGGTCGGCTTTCCTAGAGCATCAAGAGCTCCAAACGAAACTCCACGGGTGCGAGAACTGCCAAGCCTGACTTCCCGAGCCAGCTTGGGTAGATAGACTTCTGGAACAACCTGCATCGAATGTCGAGGCGAAGTAATGAAACGCTGCTGATTTGCGCGACTGTCCTGCGCGACACTTTTCTCCATGGCAGCTGTGGCTGGAAGGCGATAGCTCCCTCGAATATGCTCTGCGATAGCTCGAGCCTGTGCTTGAGCCACGGGCATAATTGGCCCAATCGTTTGAGCGAGTCCGATAAAGAAAAGACGCGGGCGCTGTGGGTGAAAGACGCGGTAATAAAGAGGCAATGAGTTTCTCTCAACGCTCACGTGCTGAACATCGAGAAAGGGGAAATTGACCTGGTAGCCGGTGCAATAGATGAGGACATCGGTCTCCAACTCTTGCTGTCTAGTCTGCTTTGCGCCGGGGCAGGCTGAAAAGACAATTCGTTTGCCGTGATAGCCGCGAATCGGGCCCGCCATCTTAATCGCACCACTCCGAACGAGCGCGGGGAGTTCATCGGAGAGCGTTGGGTGAGCTTCTCCGATCAAATGGTCAGGCTCAGGGAGACCATATTGAGTCATCTCACCCTGCAGCCAGCGAAATGTCCTCGTCACAATCGACCGGCGCAGACGACCTGGTATCCAGTGGGGCAATAAGCTGCCTTCATCAATCGGTTTTCCCAAGAAATAGCGAGGAAGAACCCACGCGCCTCGGCGCACGCTTAGCACAACCGAACGAGCTTCTTTGGCCGCCTCGACGGCAATATCTGCGGCGCTATTGCCAAAGCCCACCACAACGACCTTGCGATCTTTCAGGACGGCAGGAGTCGTGGAATTCTGATATTGGCTAGAATGAAAGCTCTGCCCCCTGAACTCCCTTTCAGGGCGAGGCTCCATTTGTTGGGGAAGCCAATGATGGCCTGTGGCAACAATCACCCCATCAAACTCTTCCCAAAGGGTTTCCCCTGTCTCTTTGAAAGAAATTTGTACTCGATAGCCGGCCCCTTCGAGAGGTTCGCAAACCAATACCTCCGCAGAAAAACAAATCCTGGCTAATAAGGACTCAGACTCCGCGAACCCTTGTAGGTAGCTGCGCACGGCGCGATGGCCTGGGAATTCCGGCACATCGTCAGGGTAGTCGTGACCACGAAACGCCATCACCCGCTTCGAGGAATCAATCCTGAGGCTATCGTATGCGGGGCTTTTCTGCCCCTGATGCTCGATATCCCACAATCCGCCCACTCTCGTACTGAGCTCATAGCCGCACCAGTCAATCCCCTGAGCCTCCAACTCTCTCATGGCTGCTAGTCCACAAGGACCCGCTCCAATCACACAAATTCGTGCTGGCGAAGGAGCAAGATCGCCCGAGACACATTCTCTGTTGTGGTCATCTGGGGTAGGGTGCATGGGTGCAAAGTGGAAAGCAGATTTCGGCATTTTCGCCAGCAAAGTTCAATAACCCGACGCCAGCACCTCAGGGATATGGTGAGGTTCAAGACTCGGAGTCGGAGGCAATTCACCGCTCAGGGGCTTTTCGTTTAGCACTATCTTATCGCCCTGGCCTCCAGCGAGTGACGAAAAAATGATCGACGACAGCGGCCGCGATGAATTTTTTACGGAGGCTCAAGAACTCATCGAAGCATTCTCTCGCCACCTCTTGGTGATCGACAGTGGATATAAAGAGGGCACTGACCAACCAGAGACCTTCAATGAAGCCTTTCGCGCCATTCACACCCTCAAAGGACTCTGTGGTCTTTTTGGCGCGGTTGGGCTCGCAAAAGTCACCCACCACCTCGAAGACCTTCTCGATGAAATTCGCTTGGGGCGACTCAAGATCAATTCAGCGATTCTCGATATTCTCTTTAGCTCCGTGGAATTGAGCCACTCGCTTTTAGCACAAGAAAAGGAAACCCCTGGGATCCAAGCAGAGGCGGTCACCGGAACGGCAATTTTAATGAACTCAATTACGGGCCTGACCAAAACAAGCCCCTCCCAGGAGAATAAAATTGAGCTGCTCGACGACACCATTCTCTCTGTTCTCACCGAGTACGAAGAGCATCGACTTCGCACCAACCTCGATGCCGGCTTAGAGATATTCCGACTCCGAGCGAAATTTAACCTATTCACGATTGATACAGAGCTGAATCTACTCAAAGAGCGCGCACGGGAATTCGGGGAAGTCATCACCTATCTGCCATCAGGGGAAGCCTCCTCGACCGACGAACTAGAACTCGACTTGCTCTTAGCGACGGGCGATTCGCTACAAAACCTGCAGTTGGCTCTTGCCGCTAGTACAGAAGCTATTGAGCCGCTTGCCACAACTCGTCAGTCATCAGAAGAGAGAGGGACAGACTCGGTCTCCCCCCCTCTCTCAGTAGCGCCGCTGACTCAAGTCGGCGAAGAGGTTCGCCTCCAAGAACCCAGGGGCGCCGAACAAGAACAGCTACAACCTCACGAACCAAATCTTGTTCGTCGCGCCGTCCGTGTCGATATTCGAAAACTCGACCGACTCATGAATGTGCTGGGAGAGCTCGCAATCCTCAAAGGTTCGCTTCAAAAAAACGCAAGCAATGCCCTAGCGAATGGAGAACGACTTCTCGGCCGGGACTTGCAGCGGCTTCACCGCAATTTTGAGCGACGTCTTGAAGATCTCCAGGACGGAATTCTTGAGATGCGTATGGTTCCCCTAGCGCAAGCATTCGATCGCCTCGCCCGGGGGGTCAGAACAATCAGCCGAGAGTTAAATAAAGAAGTTCGTCTGGTGATTACGGGAGCTGAAACTGAAATTGATAAATTGATCGTAGAAGAGCTCAGCGAACCTCTTCTACATATGCTCCGTAACGCGATCGATCACGGCATCGAAGACCATGACGAGCGTCGCAAGACCGGTAAGCCCGAATCTGGCACAATTGCCTTGAATGCCTATCAGAAGGGGAATCACGTCGTCCTCGAAGTCGAAGATGACGGTTCTGGAATCAACCAAGAAGAATTGATGCGACGGGCAATTAGCGCAGGCTCGCTCAGCGAAAGTAAGGCTCAAGAGCTCGACCATGAGGAAAGACTTCAACTCATGTTCCTTCCTGGGGTGAGCACAACAACTCAGGTCTCTGAAATTTCTGGAAGGGGAGTCGGGATGGACGTGGTGAAAACCAATATCGAGCTCATCGGTGGCGCTGTGGACCTCGTGTCCCGCGAAGGCGAAGGCACAACCTTCACTATCAAGATCCCACTGACGCTCGCTATCGTTTCTGCTCTGATCGTCGGTTCTGCTGGCCAGCGCATTGCTGTGCCTCAGCTCTCTGTTGTCGAACTGGTTCGCACCGGCTCGAACAAAGAGAACCGCATCGAGAACATCAACGGCACGCAGGTTCTGCGTCTCCGCGATCGTCTCCTGCCGGTACTGCCGCTCAATTCAGCGCTCAAACTCACCTCTAAAGACGCGAATGCAAACCGCTTCGTGATCGTCATGCAGGTGGCATCTCACCGGTTCGGCCTCGTTGTCGACGAAGTGTTCGACACCGAAGAGATTGTCGTGAAGCCAATTTCCAGCATGCTGCGCGATGTAACCGAATATTCCGGCTCGACCATTCTTGGCGACGGTTCGGTGATCA
>JAKVCH010000308.1 GCA_022447485.1 Polyangiaceae bacterium
GATCTTTCCTAACTTCTTTTCTACCTGGTTACCGCCTTCGACTGCGCGGTCCACGATCTTCAGGGCATCCTCTAAAGTCAGAGTCGACTGCAAGAGGTGGGGTACTTTATGGAGAGAAGAGGAGATTCCCAGCTCCGTCCGAGACTGTTCAATTAACGCCTCAACGGCTAGAATTTCTGCATCAAACGCTTCCGAGACAATCGACGTACGGACCTGCTTGAGGCGGTGACCCAAATGAGCCAAAGATGCTTGCAACAAGACAATCGCGTCTCGTGGATGCTCTCGGGAGAGAAGAGTGAAGGCACTGCGAGGGATTTGATAGACAGCCCCATCGCGTAAACCGACAAGAGCAGCATCAGTACTCAACTCGAGACCCACTGCGTCCATACTCAACAGATCACCCTCTTGGTTGAATTGGGTCAGAGTAATATCGCCAGCTTCCGACCGGTAAACTCTGCTCACTTTCCCTGAAGCTAAAACAAGCAGCGAGGGAAAAACAACGCCCTGCTCTGCTAAAACCTCACCACTCACAAAGTAGCGAACTTGAGCCGACTGCATCAGCGTCACCCGAGCTTCCGGGCTCATTTCATCAAATACAAATGCACGAGCGAGCGTTTGTTGAGGCGGGGGCGCAGCATTCGTGACAATATCTTCACGACTCGTTAAGCCTCGACCTGCAGAAAAAGGAAGAGAGGAAGAAATCGTACCCCGGGAGGTCATGTATCGAACCAGCGATTCATGGGCATCTCGCAGAAGAGCTTGAGCCCCTTCCAAAATATGACGAAAAAATAGTGCTGCCAAATCTGGTGCGAGCACCTGTAGCTCTTCGATCTGCTTCACATTGAAATGCAACACTTTCACCCTCGTCTTCGCCCCGACCGAAGTCGCATAGCGATGAGGAGAACGAAACGACGACCATCCAATCGGGGACCAAGGTCTCTGTGCCAAACCGACAGTCAGTCGTTGTCCTAACGACTCCAGAGCGAGGGAGAATTCAACTTCACCCTCCAGGAGAAAGTAGAAAGAGCGTGCGGGGTGAAATTGTTCGACCAAGCTCTCCCCCGCTTCGAAAGTAATGAATTCACCCACCTGAGCGAAGAGAGCAACCTCCAATGCTGAATAGCCTTCGAAAGGACCACCATAAGCCACCAAGGTTTCTGCCACTTCGGCAACTTCAGGAGATAATTCTCGCGCTCGAATCGGATGAATGACCATGAAAATACGATCCGTTGATCGTATTTCTGCAGGGTTTCATCTGGACCTCGACCACTCAACAAGGTTTGTTTACCAAGTAAACGAACTGAGCAGGAGCCAAAATCGCAGCTTCCACAAGGGAGAACAAAAAAGAGATTTTAAAATTTAATTTCCCCGGCACTCAGCAAAGCTTGCGTCGAAGCCGGATCGGGTTGTTCAATGACTTCAACCGCTAGCCCTTTTGTGCTCCCACTTAAAGGAACCGGTGAACTGAATCGCTGGTCGGTACCTATCGAGGACGGAAAGATACGCCAGCACCAAGAAACGTAGCCAGTATTCATTGCCATGGCGGGAAAACCCCTGAGCATCGACCCAAGTTCTGGCAAGCCCTACCGCCCCAAGTCGCGAGCATAAGTCGCCTTGAGCGAGGTCATCAGCCAAAACGTCTCGCACGACGCGCCCTAAGCGACCGCTAAACTGAAGCTCATTATTAGGAGAAACGGCTTTCTTTCGATTGAGAGCAAGCGGAGCAATCTCTTCAGAAAAAGCATCTCGCAGGAGCGCTTTGCGTATCGTCACTTGCTCTTCGCTGTAGCCGGCATGACCCGAGCGTGCACCCACGGCTAATTCGTAGGGAATTTTTGCCGAGAACTCCACCAACTCATCATCATAAAAGGGTAGCCACATCTGCGTGCCATCAATCCGTCCTAAGTCGACCATGTAGCGCTGATCGCTTGTCCATTGCGTGACAAAGCGCAAGCGAGTCAACTCGTTGAAGAGTTCTCGAGGGGTAGATGCAGCCTCCAGTCGCGAAAAACCAACTTCAGAGAAATATTTCTCAGAATCGTTCAATGATAGCCCTCGAGCCTTTGCGCCAAGATCACGATAACCGCAGTACTCCGACAAGGCGTAAGGAATCAGGGAAAAGGAATCGAAGAATCTTCCAGCTTTCGCAAAGAGCGGACGAGCACCAAAGCAATAGGCCAATAGGAGCGTCACTCCTTTCCCCCAGCGACCTGATTCAGCAATGAGTCCACGTACGAATGAACTCTGGCGTGCCTGGTAGTAGATCCAACAATCGCGGCGCGTATGTGGGGAGGGTGTGAAGACGGGTATCTTGTCCTGCAAAAACAAGATCTTCCGATGAAAGGCCAAAATCACAATAAGTGAAGTTACCGACTTCAAGGTTATTGGTACCGAGAGCGATCTCTGAAAAGTTATGAATCGAGCGAGAAGGGTCAACGTCGATCACCTCGCAAGGTACCTGGAGGTGATTTGCCTGCGCGACAGCATAGGGCGTCTCGTCAAACTGAGTCCCTTGCACTCGATAAGCAACGCACCGAAAGTCGACACTCGCCTCCCTTAAGGCCGCAGTCATAACGCAAGAATCGACTCCTCCAGAGAGCAGCACAAGATTCTCGCGTCCCTGGTAAGCAGCGGTCGCCATCACCATTTTTTCTCTTCAGCCGCTGACCCAAGCGTCTCTATCCTGAGCCTCGGCTTTCGCTGTCAGACGATGCTCCAAAAGCTCAAGCCGACGAGGTTGGAGCTGCCCAGGTGAAAAAACTAGATGCTCGCCAGGCAAGACCTCTTTTACGTTTGGGAAAAGACTTTGACCAGTGGGCAGGTAGCCACTACAGCCCAGCTTGAAGAGAGCAAGCTCGGTGCACAATGCTTGAGGCTGATAGCAAGCGTTCACTTCAGCCGCTAGGGAGCCAACGCTCACCTGGCCGGCCGTCATTTGATAGTAGCCGCTTCTCTGTCCGGAACGGTCACGTAGACAATGCAACTCCCCGGTTTGCTTATCAAAAATAAGAGCAAAAAAAGCCGAGCCTAGACGTCTCTTCCAAGCCGTGATCGAGAGAGATTGTGTCTCCAGATCAAAGACAGGCCAAACGCACTCTGCACTTTGCCGAGGTGTATCTAAGTAGACAATGCAGTCTTCCGATTCAAAATAACGAATTAGCCCGCTCGGGCGAAAACGAAGCTCTCCACCATCTGCCGCCCCGATCCACTGAACTAGCATCCCCTTTTCTCGTACACTCTATTCACACCATTGAATTCACTCAGCCGCTGCTGAACACAGTGGAAGGGTATCTTCCCCCAGGTCTCCGACCAACCCCTTTTCTTCATTCTCGACACCTCGACCAGAGGATAAACACGAGGAAGGTACTTCGTCGCTGGCACGTAAGCACTCGAAAAGACTCGCCCCATTTGTGGGGCTAGCCGGAAGGGCCCAAAGATTGCTATGGGCTCCTTGATTGGAATATCCTCCTTGAAAGCTTTTTCGCTATTGCATCGCTACGTTTTTTTGCTCACCGCTGTCTTTTGCTTCAGCACTCTGGGCGTTGATGCACAGGCGAGGACCATCGGTGAAACCGTCGACAAGCACGTCAACCGGGAATTAAAGAAAAAACAAAAGGAGGGAAAGAGTAAAAGAAGGCAAGAAGAAAGAGAGGCGAGGAAAAAGAGGAAGAAAAAAGACGCCGAGGAAAAAAAGAGGAAAGCCAAGGAAAAAAAGAGCCAAAACGCCGAGGAAAAACAGGCAGTCGAAGTCAACTCAGACCAGAGAACAAAGCCCGCGCGTAAAAAACCAGAGGGAGACGTGGATGATATCGGCATCCGACTGAGTACCAAGCCGCCGAGCCAAACGTACAAGCCACCACGTGTGCTCGGAAAATGGATTCAGCTCGATCCCCAGGTCGGTATCGGTTACCGAGGCTGGGTGAGCGATCAATACCCTGCGCTCAAAATTAAAACAGCTAGCTACTTTCTCTGGTCCATCGGCCTGCGCGGTCGGTTCTTCAAAGCAATCAAGCTGTACCGCGCTTTCTATAAGTCAACGGGGCTCAAGTCTCCACGACGCAAGGGTGCAGTGATTGCGGTGAAGGCAGCAAAGGCTGCGCCCAATGCGGCAGCCAAAGCTCTTGCCTTCATCGGTATCCCCATTCGCTTTGAGCTAATACCCCTCGTCCGCTACGAAACTCGCTCCTACGAGGCCACGGCCGTACCAGTGGACCCGGTACGCATTATTCCCTTTGAAGCGAGTGAAAATGACGATGTCAATCAGTATGCCCTCACGACAGAGAGCCTCTCTGCGATATCGACCTTCGAAACGCTTGTCGTCGGCCTTCGATACAACGACAAGCTCATCGCCCAAGCAGAGGCAGAGGGCCGAACGCCGATGATACCGCTCTACTTTGGAGTGGGCCTCACCCAATACTCCAAGCCCTATCAGGTCAGAGTCGGCGACTCTGTTCTGGATGAATTGGTTTTCAATTCAAGGTTTCGGGGTGCTGGTCTCTCCCTCGGCGTCGACTATCCTGGTGGGATTAACCGGCTACTACTCAGCGTAAACGCGGATGTGGGTCTGGGAGAAATTCGCCTCACCCAAGACCTGACCCTGAACGAGGTGCTCTCGAGTGATTGGTTGAT
>JAKVCH010000309.1 GCA_022447485.1 Polyangiaceae bacterium
CCTAATTTTTCGGTCCACGGGACTACCAACCGCAACTTGCGCCGCAATCTGATCTAAGTCTCTATCAAGTTTCTTTGGGTCAACATCGCCGGATTTAGCTTGCGACCTCAACTGACGTAACTCTGCTCGTGCCTCACGAATTGCATTCCGCAAGTCATCGCTATCCTTCTCCAGCAACTTACGTCGCGTCTCTTCGATGCGACGTTTTTCATTTTCTAGCTGCCGATTTAAACGCTCTTGTTCCTCTCGACTTTTTGCTAGGGCACGCTTCTCGTTTTCAGCATCGGCCCGCAATTGCTCCAGATCAATCACGTCTTGTCGCTGACGCGCATCAATCTCAGGCAAGAGGGCTTCTGCCCGCCTGACAATTGCAGTCGGTAGTTGATGCTTCTCTGCGACAATCAGCGCACTCGACGCCCCTGGACGCCCCATCTCCACCACAAAGGTTGGCTCCATCTTCTCAAAGTCAAACCCGACCGCCCCGGACGCCAGGCTCTCTTCAGTCATCGCATAATGCTTCAGTGCCTCGTAGTGAGTTGTCACAACCAGACTCGTTTGCCTTTGCATGAGAGCATCGACTGTAGCTAAGGCCAAGGCCGAGCCTTCATTGGGGTCAGTGCCGCCCATCAACTCATCCAAAAGAACTAAGACACCACGCTCAGAGCCCTCAAGAATGCGTCGAATCGCGCCAATATGCCCACTGAACGTCGACAACGATTGCGCGAGCGATTGCTCATCACCAATTTCACAAAAGATATTGCGGAAAAAACCAATCCTCGACTCCTCTTTCAAAGGCAAAGGTAGGCCACAAGACTGCATCAGGGCCATTAAACCCAAAGCCTTCAAGGCTACGGTTTTCCCCCCGGCATTGGGTCCGGATAGAACCAAACCACGACCAGCCATCACCTCTAAATCACTCGCTACGACAGCTTCGAGATCGGCCAAAAGGAGAGGATGCTTTAAACCTAAGGCAGAGATTTCTCCTTCGCTTCCGAATTCTATGGGCCGAGCTCCTATCGAACGAGAAAACCCCGCACAAGTCGTCAAAACATCTGCGCGAACGCAAACCTCTAGGGCCCAAAAGAGTTCCTCTGCATGGGGTAGAAGAGCGGCACTGAGCCGAGCCAAGACTTTCGCCAGCTCTCGCTCGACCTCTACTTCAGCCAGGCGCAATTGATTTCCCAATTGGGCCAATTCCTCCGGCTCTACATAGAAAGTGGAACCGGAGGAACTTGTGCCCAAGACCATGCCGTGAACCCGAAAAGGGGCGTCGGCTCGAACAGGGAGCACATAACGGCCCTCGCGCTCCGCATAGAAACCGTCTTGCAAGGCCTCACGATAACGGTGAATGCATTCCGTTATTTTCTTCTGGCACTTTTTTCGTAGCGAACGGGTTGAGGCGCGAGCCTGCGCCAATGCAGACGAGGCCGTGTCGAGAATCTCTCCATCGTCTGAAAGGGCTTCATTCAGCTCTCGTAACAAATCAGAGAGCGAAGCATCTGTCGCTAATGCTTGACTAAGATGGGGCGACTCATCAGCATGTTGGCGGGCATAGCGCCGCAACCCAGAAGCGGTCGCCAGCACTTTCTGAATCGCCACTAATTCGTCGGTGCTGACGACTGCACCTCGCTTTGCTCTTTCGAGAGGTAAGGCAATATCGGTCACTGCGGCCACCGGCGGCTCAGCATCCTCACCCAAACGATCCAATAATTCTCCTAAGAGGGTTTGGCGTAATTGAGCCACCTCCTGGCTCTGCGCTGGAAGCAGCGAACGCACCTTTTCTTCAGCCAAGCGGCTCCGACAGCGCAGCGCAATACGCTCCAAGAGCTGGGGCCATTCCAGATGCTTCAGACTCGGCGCATGCCAGTCTACATCTTGAGTATCACTGGATTTCACGCCGAGCTTATAGCGGAATTTCGTCAGGATGCTCGGCTTCTCGTCGCCTAGCCAACCAATGAGGAGCGAGGCTCGACCTCAACCATGCTTTCCTCACGCAATTGTCCCCCCGGCAAAGACTCCCAACTGCGCTCGCCCACACGCAAACTCAAGTTCAACTCACTCGATGCAGTCGAACGATCCAACTGATTGATCAATTTTCGGAGATCTGAGATCGCCCGCTTCGAAGCTTCCTGCTCGACAGTCAAGCGTAGATGTCCCTGGCCTTGTTGACGTAAACGAGCCAAAAGCCCCCGGGCAATCACCGCCCGTGCGGTCACAGAATCAGCATCAATTCGGCCATTCGAGACCAAGATGATTTCATCGACCTGCCAATTCAATGCACTCAGCCGAGAAACACGCGTGGCAACCTGCGTTACAAGGCTACTTGGTGGACCGGCATAATGTTGCGCCACCACGGCGGCGTTATTGGCCCCTGTCACCTTGAGCCAACGAGGCCAAGAGGCGGAAAACTCAATCACAACAAGCGACGCAGACCGGCGGGGTAGGGACATATTCACCTTCGTAAAGAAAGAATCCCAAGAGGGGCAAGTTTTTGCTTATTGATCGAATTGTCGCTTACGTTCACTCAACTGCAACTCTTCCAATAATCGGCGATTCACTGCGAGTAGGTCGGTAACAAAAGCCAACAACATCGTGTGAAACCCCATCATCAACAAGACGGAAGCCAAGATCAAAGACTGAATCTTGCCGCCGCCATCGCCTAGGAGAAAGTGGTAAAGAAAGCGCAAACCGAGCGCGAATCCTCCCAAGAAAATCACGGCGCCCATCGCCATGAAAAACCGGAAGGGGCGGTACACGACAAACATTCGCACAATCGTGGTCACTGATTTCCGGACGTAGCTGGTGATACTGCTGACCAAGCGTGAGGGACGTAAATCTGCGTTGACCCGGACCGGGACAGGGACAACGGTAAAGTTCTTCTGCCCTGCTTGGATGATAGTCTCGAGAGTGTAGGTATACTTCGAAAATACATTGAGGCTCATGGCCGCTTCCCGAGAAAATGCTCGAAAGCCACTCGGCGCGTCTTCTACGCTAGTCCCGCTCACTAGCTTGACGACCGTGCTTCCCAGGCGCTGCAAGAGCTTCTTCACCAATGAAAAGTGCTGGATCGTCGTAATCGGTCGGGTCCCAATCACAATATCGGCTTGCTGATTCAAAATAGGCTGAACGAGAGCCGCAATATCCTGCCCGCAGTACTGGTTGTCTGCATCAGTATTGACGATGATATCAGCGCCTCGTGATAAACATTCTCGCAAACCGAACACAAAAGCCTTCGCAAGACCTTTATTTCGCTGATAGCCCACGACATGATGTACACCTTCTCGACGGGCAACTTCTGCCGTGCGATCGGAAGAACCATCGTTAATCACCAGGTACTCGATAGAATCAATCCCAGGGATACTCTCAGGTAAGTCCGCAAGAGTAATCGGCAAACTATCTTCTTCGTTGTAACAAGGAATCTGAATGATGAGTTTCATGGTCTGCTCGTCGGTTCGGAAGCTCTGATTGCGAGTACTCCCAATCGTGCCACTGCTACCGCACTCTGAGCCTGAGGCTAAGAAAAGAGCAAGCCCCTGCTGACCCCTCCTCGACTTCTGAAGTCCTGAGCGTCGGCTTCTGAGCAAAAATCTCTTACGATTTTCCTAAAAAAAACACTAATTATTCTAGTTACTTAAGAAGTAATTTCGCCGATTTGTGAAAAATTTAGCTACATTTGTTCAGTAAAAAACTGGTCAGGTTTTCAGTGTTTTGTGTACAGCTATTTTTATGAACACAAAACATCTCCCCGCCCACCTTCTGATTGCTCTTTTCGAAATGGCTCAGGCTGATCAGCCGGCAAATATGACTTCATTGGCAGACTACTGTGAAGTGTCCCGTCCGGTTGCCGCACGAGCTCTGAGCAAACTCGTCAATGCTGAGCTTGTCCGAGCGGAAACGCTTCGGCTCACTTTTCCTGGCTTAATGAAGGCGATTGCTCTTCGCCGCCTGAAGAACGAACCCAGTGAGCCTCTTCAAGAAAAGATGCATGATTCTATTCCGACCCCAGATAGACTGAGTGAAGCAGCATGAGCTCCCACGAGCCCAAGCCTCTCTGCTCTCGGGGGTGAAATTCTAATTGACCTGACTCAGCGCCCGGCGAAATCGCTCTGGCTCGACGAATTCAGTAAAACGTTTCACCTCGTTACCCTCACTATCAAAAAGGACCACTGTGGGTAAACCAACAACGCTCAGAGCGCCCATCACCTTTTCTACCTCTGGATCCGAATCGTCTGTGGCATCGATCTTCAGAGAGAAAAATCGTCCAGCCTCACGATTGACGGCTTCATCGGCGAAGGTCACCTTATCGAGCTCCTTACAGGCAACACACCAGGAAGCTGAAATATCAATTAACAGAGGTTGCCCCTCCGCTTTCGCTTCAAGGCGCGCCTGCTCCAGGCTCATCTGCCTCCAAACGAGACTGCGCTCGGGAGTGAGGACAGCCAAAAGCAATAGAGTCGCGCTCAAGGTTGATGCGCCAATTCCGAAAGCTTTGAGTAGTTTCTCAGACCAGGACTCATGGGCAAAGTCGCGATGAATCGCCCCCAGCAGTAGGCCCAAAACAAGGGTCACACTTGCCACCAGATAGAGAGGCCATGATGGCTCTATCCAGGAGGCGAGAGCGG
>JAKVCH010000031.1 GCA_022447485.1 Polyangiaceae bacterium
GTTGAATACGATATTGAAACTAGCGCTGATAAAGTCTTGCGTGCGCGGTTGGAGCGCAACTTCGCTCATCGTCTTTTCATTGGCGTCTGAGTTCTTCCGCCGCGCTCCTCCGCCTGCGTTTGGCTTGAATTGTCTCTCGCTCCTTTCTTTTTAGGAGTCTTTCCAAAAAGGCTTTTTGGAGTTTTTTGGGAAAATGGGCCGTCGACGAGCTTTAGGTGCCTTCCAGGTTGTCCAGACCATCGCTGGGTGGATTGCTTTTCCGTGAATCATCGGTCGAATCAAGAGAAGCCCGGTCAAGAAGCCACCAACGTGAGCTAGGAATGCTGTCTGGGAAATGGCACCACCTAAGACCATCAAACTACTGCTGATATTAGTGATGAAGAAGAGCCCGATCACGAGCCAAGCCGGCAAGAGCAGGAGGGGCCCGAAGATGAACCATAAAAGGAAGACGGGATTGATCACCACGACTGGCGCTCGTGGGTAGACAACGAGATAGCCAGCGAGGATGCCAGCAATTGCCCCTGATGCTCCGATGAGCGGCAGAGTGGAGTGGGGGTCCATCCAATAATGGGTGAGCGTTGCGCCAAGGCCCGAGAGTAAATAAAAGACCAAGTAGCGCCGCTTGCCGAGAATATCTTCGATATTATCGCCAAAGACATGCAAGAAGATCATATTCGTGATCAGGTGAAATATATCTGCATGGAGGAATAGGGCAGTGAACGCATGGAGTAGGCCCGCAGCTGGTGTTTGGCTCAGCTCGGCGGGGATAAAGCTCCAGCTTTCTGTGAGCCGAAGTCCAGCATCGCCGCCCAACCAGCGAATAAAATGGATGGAAATATTCAGCGTTATCAGCCATTTCGTGACAACTGCTGGTTTCGAGGTGGGGTTCTGGTCGTAAACAGGGATCATGGGTCGGGGGCCTGGCGGCCTGGCCTTTGCTGATTTAAAAGCAGAGGGCGCATGTTTCGATCAATTATCTTCAAGCGGAGAAGTCAGGCCAGGAAAGGAGGAGCATTGCTCCTTTGCTACCTGTTCTTGTTTAACATGGGGATGACTTGTCTTGGGTGCAAGAGCCAAGGACAATTGAAGGGGGTTGTTTATCGTTCGAACGAGGTTCAGTTCGAACTGGGCGCTCGTATGCCCGGGGCACGACAGATTCATTCGGACGACGCCTTGGTGACTTGGCAAAACGATGTCGCTGGGACGACCGTCGCCGTGAATGCACGCTGTGGCCTGGATGGCGACGATGTCCCCCTTGAAGCGTTGATTCACCATTTATTAATCCAATTCACTGATCGAGAAGAGGTTGTGCGGCGTCCTTTTATCTTGGACGATCGTGCCGCTTTGCGGGTGGATGAGATGGCAAACTTAGATGGCGTGAGGCGCTATCTATCCATGATTGTTCTCAAAAAAGACGGTTGTGTCTATGATTTCATTCATATTGACGGTCAGCTGGCCTTCGACGGTATTGCGCCGGAAGTTGAGACGAGTCGCAGAAACTTTTTGTTGATGGTGGAGGGTTTTCATACCCTTTAGAGCAAACGATGCATGTATTCTCAGGGTAGGTCGAGACGATTTCCGTGTGAGCGCCAGTGATGACAAAGAAGCGTGAAGTAACCAAAGAGAAAAAGCTCAAGGCTGATGATGCAGCAGGAGTCTCCCTCTCTTTGCAAGATGGGCAATTGGTCACGAAAACGGCACCACAGTTGAAGGCCAAGTTTTCGGGCGCCTTGACCCATATGCTGCAGCAGCTGGGAAGCACTTTTCGTCTCTTCGTTGGGGCCCTGCGAGCTGGGACTCGCCGTCCTTTTGAATTCAAAGCGATCATTCAACAAATCGAAGCCTTGGGAGTGACTTCTTTATGGATTGTCGCTGTATCGAGCCTGTTCATTGGCATGGTGATGGCGGTTCAATTTGCTTTTGGTTTGCGAAAGTTTGGAGGGATGGAGTACACGCCTCGGGTGATTGCGCTGAGTTTTGCGCGGGAATTAGCACCGACTCTGACTGCGATTATCGTCGGTGGGCGTATTGGCGCAGGTATGGCAGCAGAAGTGGGCAGTATGTCTGTGACCGAGCAAATCGACGCGATTCGCGCCTTGGGAGCCGACCCTCTGAAGAAGCTCGTATTTCCAAGATTGGTGGCCTCGATCATTGTTTTACCCCTACTATGCGCCTTGGCTCTCGTCCTCGGAGTGGGGGGTGCTATGGGCATTACTGCGGCACAATTTGGAATTTCGATGCCCTTCTTTCTTCAAAGCGCCATTTCGACAGTCACGATGAAGGACTTTATTTCCGGCCTTTTTAAGGCGCCATTCTTTGGGGCATTGATTGCGATCATTGGTTGCCATTACGGTATGAACACGCGCGGTGGAACGGCTGGTGTAGGTGTTGCGACAACGAAAGCCGTAGTCGCTACCTCAATCGCAATTTTCATCGCGGACTTTTTCCTTACGAAGATTTCTATCCTTCTCTTTTAAGGCAAAGAAAATGACAGTGGATCGAGCTCGGGCTGAACAGGCAATTGCAGAATTCCTAGCCGCCCTTGGCTACAAGAATCGTCAGGTCAGCGAAACGCCGACCCGAGTTGTTTCTGCTTTCGTCGACGAGCTTCTCCAGGGAGAGAAGGTAGACGTCGAAGAGTTGATTGCCAGCGGTGGTGAAGAGTCAACTCTGAGGGAGCCAGTCGTTCTCAGCGGGATTGAGGTATCGACGGTCTGTCCCCATCATTTATTGGTTGCTCAAGGCAAGGCGGACGTCATTTACTTCCCCCAGGGACGAGTCCTGGGACTGGGCACCTTGGCTCGCTTGGTCAATGCCTACGCCCAGCGATTGATTTTACAGGAAGAAATCGCTCCATCGGTGGTTGCGGCGCTCGTCGATCTAGCTGGTGCTCGGGGAGCCTTTTGTCGCCTTACCCTCGATCATGCCTGTTTACAGGCGCGGGGGCCTGTTCAACGGAAAGCCGAAGCCACAACTTGGGCAGTTGCAGGCCATCTAGAAGACCCGCAAGAACTGGATCGGGTGCTTTTGCGCCTGAATGCCCAGGGTAGAATGGGGCAGTCATGAAAAGATATGTGATCACCGGTACAAGTCGAGGCGTAGGGCGCGCCCTGGCATTAGCTGCGGGTGAGAAAGGTGCTCACGTCATGGGCGTCGGAAGGCTTTCGCCCGAGCAAGAAAAGACTGCGTTTTTAATGAAGGAAGCAGGATTTTCCTTCGACTTTTTTCCCACTGAGTTGACCGATCCTGAAAGCATTAGCGAGTCCACAGAGCAGATCAATCAAGGAGGCGCCGTGGACGTTATCGTCCATAATGCTGGCGTGATTGAAAGGGCTGCTGTTCATCAGATGAGTGATGCGACGTGGCAGAAGCAGATGGCGGTGAACCTCTTTGCTCCTTTCGCCATTACACGCCAGCTTTTGCCGTTGATGTTGGCGAAAGCTCGGGGCCGCATTCTATTCGTGAGCAGTATTTCAGCAGTGCTTGGAGCGAAGCATCAGAGTGCCTATCACGCGAGTAAGGCGGGCGTTGTGGGTTTGATGCGCTGCCTTGCAGAAGAATTGAGTGATTCGGGGCTGATGACGATGGCCCTCTTACCGGGCGCGATCGATACTGATATGCTGCAAGGAAGTGGTTTCCCTCCGCGCATGACAGCAGAGGAAGTGGCGGCAACCCTTTTATTTTACGCAGAAGACGCTTCCCAGGCACATCAAGGTGCGGCGGTGGAAATGTTTGGTGTCTAAAGAAAACCACAAGATATAGGTTGACGCGGTGGGTAGGACCACAATATATTGTTTGAGCTCTTGGTATTCAATTGGAGGGTCCGGCCCTTGAGTTGAATGAATAGGGAATCCGGTGTGAATCCGGAGCTGCCCCGCAGCGGTAAAGAAGAACGAACGCCTCATAATCCCACTGGCTAATGATTCGGTTCTGAAATGGAACAGATGAGTTGCTGGGAAGGGGAGGCCTAGGCCGGATGTTAATCCACGCTTCTCAGCCCGAAGACCTGCCAAGAGTCGTCAAGGAAAATATCCTTGGCGGTTCCGATCCGAGGTCTTCGTGGGAGAGACAGGACGGCAAAAAAGTTCAGCATTTATTTGTTGAGCCTGATGTTGTCGTTTTGAATTTTTCAGATCTCATGTCCGCTGGGGGCAGGTCAGGGAGAATTCCACCGCCCTCCTTTTTAGGAGATACAATGCAACAACCAATCAATGATTCTCAAGATGCTGGAGAATTAAGCACCCGAGTGCCGAAGAAAGAGCAGTCGGGGTCTGATGTGTCGACCCAGATGCGCGTGAAAAAGCGAGATGGCAGCTTTGAATTTGTTCATCTCGATAAGATCGTACGAGCGGTTGCTCGTTGCTGCGAGGGTTTAGGTCGGGTGGATGCCCTGCGCGTGGCGACCAAGACGATTTCTGGTCTTTACGATGGTGCAACGACCGAGGAATTAGATGAATTAAGCATTCAGACGGCTGCTGCTCTAACAGCTGAAGAACCTGAATACGCTCGCTTAGCTGCCCGTCTTTTGGCCACGACAATTGAGAAAGAGGTTGCCGGACAAAATATTCACTCGTTCAGCCAATGCATTGAGGCTGGCTATCGCCTCGGCATTTACAGTGAAAGAATTCATCGCTTTGCCCAGCAGCATGCGCGTAAACTCAATGATGCCATCGACCGCTCTGCCGATAATCGCTTTGAATATTTTGGCCTTAAAACCGTTTATGACCGCTATCTTGTGAAGCATCCTCAGGAGCGAAAAGTAATTGAGACGTCTCAATACTTTTTCTTGCGAGTTGCAATTTCACTCACAACTCATGTGCGAGATGCTTTAGAGCTTTATGACTTATTTTCGAAGTTAGAGTACCTACCGAGCTCACCAACCCTCTTCAATAGCGGCACCCAATATGAACAATTATCCAGTTGTTTCTTGCTCGACTCGCCTGCGGATGCCTTAGAAGATATTTATCGCCGTTATACCGATATCGCGCTGCTTTCTAAGTTCTCTGGAGGCATCGGTGTTGCTTATCATCGCGTGCGAAGCCGGGGTTCATTGATCGAGAGCACCAATGGCTTTTCTAACGGAATTATACCTTGGCTAAATACCTTGAATGCTTCGGTTGGCGCAGTCAATCAAGGCGGCAAGCGTAAAGGAGCATGCTGTGTTTACTTGGAGTCTTGGCATGCTGATATTGAGGAATTTTTGTCCTTGCGAGATAATACCGGTGATGAAGCTCGCCGTGCCCATCAGCTGAATCTGGCGAACTGGATTCCAGATCTGTTCATGGAGAGAGTCGAAAAAGGAGAGGATTGGTCTCTTTTTGACCCGAAGGACGTTCCCGAATTGCCTGACGCTTATGACAAAGAGTTTCGGTCTAAGTATATCAAGGCTGAAGAGTCAGGTCTGGCCCGGCGTCAGCTTCCAGCTCGAGAGCTTTATGCGAAGATGATGAAGACCCTGGCCGAGACGGGCAATGGTTGGATGACCTTCAAAGATAAGTCGAACCGTGCATGCAATCAGACTGGTGGAGAAGGTAATCAGACGGTTCATCTGTCGAATCTTTGCACCGAAATTCTCGAAGTGACTTCTGCAAAAGAATCGGCGGTCTGCAACTTGGGTTCAATCAACTTAGCCCGTCACCTACAGAAGGCGGAGGGACAGGAGGCCGCCCTTGGTATTGATTGGGAAAAATTGCGCAGCACGGTCAAGGTTGCGGTGCGGCAGCTTGACCGAGTGATTGATCTCAATGCTTATCCGATCCCTTCAACAGAAGCATCGAATCATCGTTGGCGCCCCGTAGGACTAGGAATTATGGGGTTGCAGGACGTTTTCTTTTCCTTGCGTTTGCCTTTTGATTCAGAGGAAGCCAGGCAGATTTCCCAGCGAATTAGTGAAGAAATTTACTTCCACGCTCTTCAAACGTCCTGTGACTTAGCTGAACGGGATGGTCCTCATCCTGCTTTTTCTGAGACTCGAGCCGCGGCCGGCGAACTTCAGTTTGATTCCTGGGGAGTGCAGCCGACGACCGAGCTCGACTGGCAGAGCCTGAGGGAGCGTATTCAGCGAGTGGGTCTAAAGAATTCACTGCTGATTGCTATCGCGCCGACAGCAACGATTGCCTCCATCGCCGGTTGTTATGAGTGCATTGAGCCTCAAGTCTCAAATCTCTTCAAAAGAGAAACGCTCTCCGGAGACTTTTTGCAGGTAAATCGCTACTTGGTCCGACAACTGCAAGAGCTCGGGCTGTGGACGGATGAACATCGCCATATTCTCAAGCGTGATAACGGGTCGGTCCAAGCTTTTGACGACTTGCCCGAGGAACTGAAGCTTCTTTTCCGCACGGCCTGGGAGCTTCCGATGCGTGCTCTGATTGACCTGGCAGCAGAGCGCGGCGCGTTTATCGATCAAAGTCAGTCGTTGAATCTCTTTGTCGAGAGTCCTCAACTGGGCAAATTGAGTTCGATGTACATGTATGCGTGGAAAAAAGGTCTGAAAACCACTTATTACTTAAGAAGCCGACCGGCGACGCAAATCAATAAAACAACCTTGGGTTCAGCTGGAAGAGGCGGGGCAACTCGTTCCTCAGGCCAGGAGAAGCCCGAAGAAAAAGAAGACGTATCAGGTGAACGAGCGGCCCTACTGTGCTCCCTCGAAAACCCAGAAAGTTGTGAGGCATGTCAATGAGTCAAAGTGCAATTCTAAGTGATCATCACCTGGCACCTTCGACGCCCACCCAGCGTGCGCGTCTATTAGATCCGGGCATGAGTTTAACCCTACGGCCCATGCGCTACCCAACATTCTATGAAATGTATCGGGACGCGATCAAGAATACATGGACGGTCGACGAGGTTGATTTCTCAACGGACACTGGGGATCTGCTTACGAAAATGAGTCCCGGCGAGTGTCATCTCGTTCAGCGTTTGGTGGCTTTCTTCGCGACTGGCGACTCGATCGTTGCGAACAACCTGGTGCTGAATCTCTATCAGCATATCAATGCCCCCGAGGCCCGGTTGTACCTTTCACGCCAACTTTATGAGGAGGCTTTGCATGTGCAATTTTATCTTACGCTTCTCGATACCTATCTGCCGGATGAGCGAGAGCGAGAGTTAGCCTTCGCAGCGGTTGAGAATATTCCGAGCATTCGCAAAAAAGCGGAGTTTTGCTTCAAATGGATTGATTCTCTGCAAGAGCGTAGCCGTCTGGAGGATCAGACCGACCGAAGAGCATTTTTGCTGAACCTAATTTGCTTTGCGGCGTGTATCGAAGGGCTCTTTTTCTTTGGCGCTTTCGCCTACGTCTACTTTCTGCGCAGCCGCGGCTTGCTGCATGGTTTAGCAGGGGGAACGAATTGGGTCTTTCGCGATGAAAGCTGTCATATGAACTTTGCTTTTGAAGTCATCGATACAGTGCGTCGCGAAGAACCGGAGCTTTTTGACGATCGTTTCGAAGCACAAGTACGAGAAATGATTGATGAGGCTGTGGATTGTGAGACACAATTCGCGATGGACCTTCTCGGCGAAGGGGTTGCCGGCTTATCTCTGGCTGAGATGCGAGGCTACCTCGAGTATGTAGCTGACCAACGCCTAGCGCGCTTAGATATCGCGCCGCAGTACGGTACCAAGAACCCTTTGGACTTCATGGAGCTGCAGGATGTTCAAGAGGTCGCCAATTTCTTCGAACGGCGGGTGAGTGCCTATCAAGTTGGGGTGGCTGGAGAAGTCGAATTTGATCAGGACTTTTAGGTCCGGTCATTGAGGTCCGGTCATTGAGGGCAGTGCATATTGCAACCGCCCTGACCTTTGCATTCATTCTTTCCAGCGCAGTCGTTGCCCTCAGGTACAGCGCAGCCGCCTTGTCCCTTGCAATCGTTCTTACCCATGCAGCATTCTTTGTCATGGGTAAGAGCGGCAGTCGGAGCTGCGGCTGCTTTTGCCTGTGCGCCATCTGAGACTGACTTCTTTTCAGCTTGAGGGCAGGCTGTCAGCGTGAGACCAGCCGCTGCTGCAAGGGCCCATTGAATTGCTTGAGGTGAGACAGTTTTACTCATGGTGGAAGTAGAGCGGCAATCGCCTTGCCGACAACGGGCATGGTCACAAAAAAACGGGCCCACCACACTCGCTTTCCTCTACCGTTGCTCCCTTCCGGGCCTGGCGGAGTTCAAGGCGCGCTGTTGGTGGACCCACAAGCTGAGGCTCTGTTAGCCCAACCGAGCTGTTGATGCAAATTGAAATCCTCTTCCAGCGGGAATCTTCTAACCTGCTCAAGCTGGCTCATTAAGTCGGAGAAATCTCATTTTTATCCCTGGATAAGAGGCTGAATCTGCCGTTCACCTTGAGTGGCACCCACGGAGAGAGACGTTTTCGCTCTCCTCAGTGAAACGTTACGCTTTGAACTTCTGTTGAAGTAGAAAGTGGCTGTTAACCCCTCTATAGCGCTCCGAGGGTGCCGGGCTTTGTCCCTAACGAGGTACACCTTGAGTCGCTTATCGACCGGCAGCGGTAAGTTTTGTACGCTCCCACCCATGGGCGGGGAAGAGAAAGATGCTGATGTCTTGGCGGGTCAGCAGGTAACTGGAGTGATTCCAGACCTGGAAGTCTCTTTGCCACGGCCAGAGCCTCAGCAGGCTCTATCTACCCAGCAGGCTCTATCTCCTGGGCCAGCAAAAGCGAGTCAGGAAGAGTTGTCCTTTGATTTATCGTTCCCCGATGAAGATTTAGGCGCCCAAGGAGTCATGGAAGACACGGGTGGAGAAAACCCTACAGCTGCTCAGGGCGTGGGGCTTTTAGACTGGGATGATCTTTCGGGAAATGATGCTCCAGGCGCTGATCCAAATTTTACGCTCGGAATAGGCCAGGAGGAAAACCAAACTCCTGGACTCGACACCTCAGAGCGGCGAGTAGACATGGCATGGCCCCAAGGGACTCGGCCCGGCGCAGATGAAATAGAAGTTTCGAAAGAAGAGCTGAAAGCGGCCGCGGGTTTTGGAGTCGCACCACAGACGGTTTTCGTCGCGCCCGCGTACTTTTTTCGCGTGGTTCTTGCACGACGAGAAATAGCCCAGCGTCTTGCACTAGAGCAGCAAGGTCTCAAAAAGGCTGAGGATCAGCGAGATGAAATCCTCGCAGAACTTGCACTACGACTTCGTCAGACATGCGCGACCGATGACCGCTTCTCATCTCTTTATCAGCAGTTGGCGAGAGCTGGCTCCCAGGTATCAGACGCGAAAAGGCGCCTTTCTGCCGCTGATGAAATAGGCTCCGCTGCCCTATTAAGTTTGGACGAAGAATTAGAGCAACTGGGTCAAGCTCTGCGCTTGGCAGCAGAAACGGCGGCTCAAGCAGAGGCCGCCTATCAAAGTACAGAATTCATAACAAAGAAGGCTCAGGCCACTCTTCAGCGTATTCTGATTGAAAAGCGCAATTTGCTCAGCCGTTGGGAAGAACAAGAGCAAGAAGTCGATCAATCTCAGTTAGAGGATTTAGAGCAGAAGAAGTCCCAAGCCGAGGACGCTGTCGCCGAAGCCCAGACAGTCCAAGCGAAAAGTTTAGAGGTCTTGAAGAAGCAGCGCGATATTTTAGCGCAGTCCCAGACCGCGGTGGGGGGAGCTGAAGCCCGCAAAGAAGCTGAAGTTTTGACTCAAGCCGATGAATTGCAGCTTCGCAGTCGAGAGGTGACTGAAATGCGCAAACGGGAAATAGCTGCGGGAGCCGATATTGGTCGAGCCATTCTCGCGCTTCGAGGCGAAATCAATATCCCCGATGAAGATCGGCGCACGCTTTTGGAGATGGAAGGGTCGATCAATGACTATTTACGGAGGGTTGTCCTTTTGGAGCGTACTGATGAGGTTCTCGACCGGCAGGCTTTTGATCGAGGTAGGTGGATAGTGATTTTAGGGGTGACGGTTCTCGTTGCTGTCGTGAGTTGGTGGTTTCTCGGCTCCTAGATGCCTGCAATTCTCTTTAGATCCTGGCTAATGGTTGACGAGCGAGCTGTCTCCGCCGAAAACGGTGGTCGAAAATCATGACTGTACTCAGCCTTCCTCGCCTGATGATTGAAGATATTCGCCCCTCTGTTGATGGCGGACTCTATGCTCTAAAACGGATTGTCGGTGATAAAATCCACTTCAGCGCCGCCATTTATAAAGATGGCCATGATGCCCTTGATGCTCGGGTGGTGATTCGTGATGGGCGCGGTGAGGTCGTCGTGCAGCAGCCCATGTGCTTCGACATGTCTGCGGATCGCTGGTTTGCGACGGTCGAGGTACTTCGGGCAGGCACCTATCAAATGACGATTGAGGCTTGGCCCGATCATTTTGGAACTTGGCGGCGAGATCTTCAAAAGCGGCTTGATGCGGGTCAGGATCTTGCTCCTGAGCTTTTGGAAGGTGCGGCGATCATTCGACGCAGGTTGGAGGAAGCTCCCCAGGATCTCCAGCAGCCTATGAAAAATGCAGCGGCGGCCCTTTCAAAGACCGATGACTCCGTCGAGAATCGCTTGCACTTAGCATTTTCTCAGACCCTTCTTGAGTTGATGCAGGGGCCATTGGTCGCGGCCGACCAGCTGACGTCGAGGAATCACCCGCTGAGGATTGATCGCCGTGAAGCTGCTTTTGCCTCTTGGTACGAGGCGTTTCCTCGCTCTCAGGGTCGTCAGCCCGGGCAGCATGGTACTTTAAAAGACACCGAAGCGAGGATTCCTGAAGTTGCCGCGATGGGCTTTGATGTTCTGTACTTACCGCCGATTCATCCAATTGGCTTAACCCATCGTAAGGGGCGGAATAATTCTACGACCGCCGAGCCAGGTGATGTCGGGTCTCCTTGGGCGATTGGAGGTCATGCAGGGGGGCATACTGCCATTCACCCAGAGTTGGGCGATGTGGATGACTTCAAAAGCCTTGTGAAAACGGCTGGTGACTTTGGTATCGAAATCGCCCTCGATATTGCCTTTCAATGTTCACCGGATCACCCATGGGTGAAGTCCCATCCCGAATGGTTCTTCGTACGACCAGATGGGAGCATTCGCTACGCTGAGAATCCACCGAAGCGTTATGAAGATATCTACCCTCTGAATTTTTGGGGTGATGAAGGTCTATGGATAGCGGCGCGCGATGCAATGCTCTATTGGGTTGAGCTGGGCGTAAAGACGTTTCGGGTCGACAATCCCCACACAAAACCCTTAGCTTTCTGGGAGTGGGCGATCAGAGAGATTCAGGAAAAGCATCCAGACGTGATCTTTCTCTCCGAGTCTTTTACTAAGCCGAATCGTATGTACGGTTTAGCGAAGATTGGCTTTACCCAGAGCTATACCTACTTTACCTGGAAGAATACTCGCCAGGAACTGGAAGAGTTTTTGACTGAATTGAGCTCTGAGAAAGTTGCAGACTTCTACCGACCAAATTTCTTCGCCAATACTCCAGATATTCTCCATGAATATTTGCAAAAGGGCGGTCGAGCTGCTTTTCGGATCCGCTTGCTTTTGGCCGCAACCCTGGCGCCGGTTTACGGTATTTATTCGGGTTTTGAGCTTTGTGAGGGCGAGGCTGTCGCTGAGGGTAGTGAGGAGTACCTCAATTCTGAGAAATACGAGATCAGGGTGCGCGATTGGAATGCGCCAGGGAATATCAAGCGAGATGTGTCGCGTCTGAATCGCTTACGCCAGGTAGAGCCGGCCCTGCAAGAATTGACTAATTTCCGCGTCGTGCATGGGCATAATGATCGAATTTTCAGTTATCTGAAGCTCGACGGCACCTCCGAGCAGCCCCGCCACTTATTGGGTGTTGTTAATTTGGATCCCCATGAAATCCAAGAAACCTCGATCTTTGTGCCTCTTGCTGACTTGGGTCTTGGGGAAAATGATGAATACACCGTGGAAGACTTGCTGAGTGGTAGTGTCTATACCTGGCGTGGAAGCGAAAATTATGTGCGTTTGGACCCCCGAGAGAAGGTAGGACATCTCTTTCGCATTCAACGCAAATAAGCCTCTCGCTCCTTAGCGCGAGAATCGCTAACGTCGGACCCTCATGAGGATATGGCCAGGAAGTGCATCAAAGCTCGGGGCAATCTGGGATGGCGAGGGAGTCAACTTTGCTCTCTTCTCTCAGAATGCAACGGGAGTTGACCTTTGTCTTTACGATAGTCACGACGCAACTCGAGAGACCCATCGTATACCGCTCACAGAGCGAACGAATCGAGTTTGGCATTGTTACTCGCCTGATATTCGACCGGGTCAGCTCTATGCTTATCGAGTGCACGGGCCCTACGCTCCGGAGCGGGGCATGCGCTTCAATCCCCATAAGGTCGTTGTGGACCCCTATGCTCGAGCAATTGCCGGTCGGGTCGAATGGCATGATGCGGTTTTTGCCTACCAGGTGGGGCATTCTGATGGCGACCTATCCTTTTCCGAAACCGATAGCGCGGCATATGTACCGAAATGCGTTGTGGTCGATGAAGCATTCACTTGGGGTGATGATCGGCCGCCGCAGATTCCGTGGAGTGATACACTCATCTATGAAGCTCACGTAAAGGGGATGACGATGAAGCATCCCGAGGTTCCTGCAAACCTCCGGGGCACATATTTGGGACTCGCGTCAGATGCGATTCTTGATCACCTCAAAAGCCTGGGTGTGACGGCGATTGAGCTTCTTCCGGTGCACCATCTGACGGTGGAGCGACGTTTGCGCGACCTCGGCCTGACAAATTATTGGGGTTATCAAAGCCTCGGATTCTTCGCTCCTGACCCGCGTTATGCCACTGGCGCCATGGGGCAGCAGGTGAATGAATTCAAGACGATGGTCAAAGCATTCCATCGTGAAGGCATCGAGGTGATTCTAGATGTCGTTTATAATCACACGGGCGAGGGCAACCATATGGGCCCGAATATCTGTTTCCGAGGCATTGATAACGCCGCCTACTATCGCTTGGTGCCTGAGGATCAACGCCATTATCAAGACTTTACAGGCTGTGGGAATAGCTGGAATGTTTCTCACCCCCGGGCGCTCCAGCTGATTTTAGACAGCCTGCGCCATTGGGTGGTCGATATGCATGTGGATGGCTTTCGTTTCGATCTGGCACCGACTCTCGCGCGCGATCCCTTTGAATTTGACAGCTTTTCGAGGTTTTTTGCCACGGTACAGCAGGACCCAGTTCTTTCTCAGGTGAAGCTAATCGCTGAACCTTGGGACGTAGGACCCGGTGGCTATCGACTTGGCGGCTTCCCCCCGGGTTGGGCGGAGTGGAATGGTCGCTACCGAGACTCGTTACGACGATTTTGGAAGGGAGATCCGGGGCAGGTTCCAGAGCTAGCTTCCCGTCTCAGTGGCTCCAGCGATATCTTTCAGTCCAGCGATCGTGGGCCTTATGCCAGCGTGAACTTTGTGACCTGCCATGACGGTTATACGCTGCATGACCTTGTCAGTTATGAAGAAAAGCATAACGAAGCCAATGGTGAGGGAAATCGTGATGGCCACGGTGACAATCTCTCCAGGAACTGGGGGCACGAAGGCGAAACTCGCGCGGCATGGGTGAATCGCATGC
Organism: Polyangiaceae bacterium; assembly: GCA_022447485.1. GTDB lineage: Bacteria > Myxococcota_A > Polyangia > Polyangiales > Polyangiaceae > NIC37A-2. Next base: position 13,531 of record JAKVCH010000031.1, read on the forward strand.
GCGAGCGCATGTTGAAGAACTTTTTTGCGACCATGGCCTTTTCCCAGGGCGTGCCGATGATTTCCCACGGCGACGAGATTGGGCGATCGCAAAAGGGTAATAATAATGCTTATTGCCAGGATAGTGAGCTTACCTGGGTAGATTGGAATCTGAGCGATAGCCAAAAGGAATTATTAGAGTTCGTCCGCAGGGTATTCAGCATTGCTCGCAAGAATTCGGTCTTTCGTCGCCGGAACTTCTTTTCCTCGAACCCCATGGGCGCCGATGAAAAGAAAGATATTTCTTGGATGAAGCCCGATGGCTCGGAAATGAGTGAGGCAGATTGGAAGAACGATAAGAATTTCGTTCTCGGTATGTTGATTGATGGCAATGCCTCTGACGACATGGATGAGCGCGGCCGAGCGATTAAGGGTCAAACTCTCTTACTCTATATTAATGGTGGTAATCGTGCGAAACCCTGTAATCTGCCTCAACTATTAGAGCGAGGCTATTGGCATGAACTTGTTAATACTGCCCAACGCACCCACCGTATTCCCAAGGGGACTACATTAAACGTAGCGCCCCATTCTCTTGTTCTGCTTTGTTACGAAGGAACTGAATAATGCATCAATTGCTAGCCCCCCCGATTCACGAACTAGAGCGATTAGTTTCTGGCGATCATCATGACCCTCACTCCATTTTGGGCATACACGAGGCGAAGGATGGTCGTAAGTTAGTGCGCGGCTATCATCCAGATGCGGAAGAATGTGTACTGATCGACGCTGATGGTGCAGAAACGTCGATGTTTCCCCTGGGTGACGGGCTTTTTGGCACTTTGATTGAGTCTGCGCCTGCGACTTTTCATTATTCCCTGCGCTTTCGGTTTTCCAGCGGCGAGACCTGGGAGCGTCAAGACCCTTATTCGTTTCTACCGACTCTTGGGGAGCAAGATCTCTACCTTTTCGGGGAGGGAACTCATCGACGCTTAACAGATGCTTTCGGCGCTCGAGTTATAGAGGTGGATGGCGTCAAGGGGACGGCCTTTAGCGTTTGGGCTCCCAATGCCCGGCGAGCGAGTGTGGTTGGTGATTTTTGCTCTTGGGACGGTCGGCTCTTTCCAATGCGTTCGCTCGGAAGTTCTGGGGTGTGGGAGATTTTCCTCCCAGGAGTGAGCCCCGGTGCATTCTATAAATATGAGCTGCGGGCTCAAAATGGAGACTTACGTCTGAAAGTAGATCCTGTGGGTCAGTGCATGGAGATGCCTCCAGGACAATCTTCGATTGTCCACGACTCTGAATTTATCTGGAGTGACGATGAGTGGATGACTCAAAGAGAGGGACGCGACCATCTTTGCAGTCCGATTAATATCTATGAGTTGCACTTGGGCTCGTGGGCTCGCAACGTCGAAGATGGTAATCGCAGTCTTTCTTATCGAGAGATCGCTCCTCGCTTGGCCTCCTATGTGCGCGACTTAGGCTACACCCATGTAGTCTATAATAGGCTCCGCCCAGTCCACTGGACACCCCGCAAAAAAACAACAAAAAATATATATACATAAAATGATTTTAAGCCTATGCCCTGGGGTTCTTCATGAAAAATGTTGGTA
>JAKVCH010000310.1 GCA_022447485.1 Polyangiaceae bacterium
TCTTTCGCGATTCCTATGACGAAACTATAAGGTCAGCCCTACCGTTCTTGGACCCCCTATTTGACTTCAAGTCTACCTCGAAATGCTGTTTCTAGCGAAGACTAGAAAAGAACAAGCCGATTCACCTGGAAGCGAGAAAGTCTCCGACAGTGGAATCCTCTCATGGTAACCCTTCTATGTATGAAGAACTCTGCGCACATCAGCCAGCCTTTACCCCAATGGGGCTGGAATGAACCCGCAAGCCTACCTCAACTCGGAATCGAGAATATCTACGCAAAGCTTGATTCGGGGGCGGATAGTTCATCTCTTCATGCGACGGCCATCATGATCCTTGAGATAGAAGGTCAGACGATCGTAGAATTCACCCCACCTTTGTTGAGACACCAGCGTCAAAGCCAATCCTTCCCCGTCGGAGGAGTGCGGAGAGTCCGGGCTCCGCTGATGTCACGACGCCTGGTCCGTAGCTCCAATGGCCAGGAAGAAGAGCGCGTTTTGATAGAAACTGAACTGAAGATTGCTTCCCTGGAGTGGAAGATCAAAGTCTCTCTTTGTGATCGTTCCAATTTGCGATTTCCTCTACTCCTCGGACGAGAAGCGCTTGGCGGACGCTGCCTGATTGATTGCTCCCGAGAGCAAACCATTCAACACGCCCAAGAACCTTCAGCGAAAGATTAAAGTATGGGCTTATTCGACGTACATGCTCACTTGACGAGCCCTCGGTTTGAGGAACCGGCCTCTGCATTGATTGAACGCGCAGAGAAGGCGGGGCTGACTACGATTATTTCCAATGGCCTGAATATTCAGGATAATCAGGCCACCCTGGCCTTGGCGCAGAAATTTTCGATTGTTCGTCCAGCTTTGGGGCTTTACCCAGTCGACGCCGTTCTCCCAGAGATGGAGAAGGAGGGAGTCGACTACCCTCGCGAAGACGCCTGCGTTGCAACCGCCGAAGAGACCATCGAGTGGTTGGAGAATCACATCGACGATGCTTTCGCGATTGGCGAAATTGGACTTGACCATCATTGGGTCCCAGAATCATGCTGGCATCGCCAAGAGGAGATCTTTCGACAACTCGTGCAAGTGGCTATGAAGGCTGATTTGCCAATTATCATTCACACACGGAAAGCTGAACGTCGTGCTTTCGAAATACTAAGTGAAATGAAGGCACCCAGAGTGAATTGGCACTGCTATTCCAGTCGGCTCAAACTCGCTCGTAAAATTGCCGAAGCCGGTCACTTCTTGTCCATTCCAGCGAACGCACGCCGCAGTGAAACATTTACAGGCATGCTGCGAACCCTACCTCGGCAGCAGGTGCTTCTCGAGACAGATTGCCCCTACCTCAGCCCCACGCCTGGAACACTCAACGAGCCTCAATTCGTTGCGCAGACCCTTGAATATGCGGCTGAACTCTGGGGAGAGACGAAGGAGAGTGCGCAAGAGATAGTAGAAGATAACTTCGTGTCTCTTTTTGGGACCGAGCCCTAAGTTGACGCAATCAGTCCTTCAGCCGGGGCTGTTAGGCACCGGGCAAAGAACCGGCCCGTGGGCTCAAGTTTTCCCTCACCCCAGCCGTACTGAAAACAGGCAAAAGGGCCCGCTTGTCGCCTACCAAGGCTCTCCGGCCTAAGCTGTAACCCAAAGATGGCAACCGTCCTTCAATCAATTCTCAAGACTCTTCGTCCACCGGTACGCCCCATCGACCGCATGCTCTCGCCGGTGCGACTCTTTTTAAAGCATCGTCTCGCAGGAGCTGCCCTGCTCATGCTGGCTACAGGGATCGCAGTGGCACTAGCCAACTCTCCCTGGAAGCATGCTTACCACGAGATTCTTGAAACCCACGTCACGCTCAACGCCTTCCTCTTCAATCTCGATTACACGCTACATCATTGGATCAATGATGGGCTGATGAGTATCTTCTTTTTCGTTGTCGGGTTGGAGATCAAGAGAGAGCTTTTGGTCGGAGAACTCTCAACCCTGAGAAAAGCGACCTTGCCAGCAATTGCGGCCCTCGGGGGGATGATTGTGCCCGCCTTGCTCTTCTATGCCCTGAACTACAATGAAGCGACCTCTCACGGGTGGGGGATCCCGATGGCCACCGACATCGCCTTTGCACTCGGCGTCTTGGCGGCCCTTGGTAAAAAGGTTCCTTTAGGTGCGAAAGTTTTCTTAACGGCTCTCGCAATTGTCGATGATATCGGCGCAGTATTGGTCATTGCTATTTTCTATACAGCCCATATTGAGGTCAACGCTCTGCTGGTGGGCTTTTCGCTCTTGGGCATTGCGCTCTTGATGAACTTTATGCAGGTGCGGCATACAATCGCTTACTTAGTGGTCGGGATCCTTGTTTGGCTGGCCTTCTTGCATTCAGGCGTTCATGCGACGATTGCGGCGATTTTGATGGCCTTAGTGATACCAGCCACGACAAGGATCAACGGCCGAGACCTCGTTGATCGCATTGGCCTGATCACAGCAAAACTAGAGCGCATCGGCCTGCCGGAAGACACGACGATGAACAGCGAAGAGCAACAGCAAGCGATTTATGCGATGAGCGATACCCTGGAGCATGCTCAAGCCCCCTTACAGCGCCTTGAGCACGACCTTCATGGCTTTGTTACCTTCCTCGTCTTACCGCTATTCGCACTCGCCAATGCCGGGGTAACTCTGCATGGGGGATTGATTACAGAACTCAGTCAACCTCTGGCCCTGGGAGTTGTCTTCGGCCTCTTCATCGGCAAACAGCTCGGTATCACTCTTTCGACATGGCTTGCCGTTAAGCTAAAGGTCGCTGACCTACCGGCCAACGTCTCCTGGTACCAAATTCATGGCACTAGTATTCTGGGAGGCATTGGTTTTACCATGTCTCTCTTCATCTCCGGCTTGGCATTCGTGGAGCCCGCCTTCATTGAAGAAGCTAAGGTGGGGATCTTGGCGGGCTCGCTCGTATCAGGAATCGTGGGCTATCTCTTTCTAGCTAAGAAATCATCGCCGGCCCCAGCCATCAAAGCTTCTTCGTGAATCAGCTCAAACGACTGCGATAATCAGCCGCGCCAAAGCGCCGCACTTCCAATAACTCTCGGTCCCCTGAACCTCGGGGAGACGGATCGGTAAAGCGCACGATGGACGGATGCCGAACCCCATTAAACATCGTAGTCTTCACCATCGTGTAATGAGCCATATCCGTAAAGACAAGTCGGTCGCCGACCTCAAGAGGTTGATGAAAAGACCAATCTCCAATCACATCGCCCGCAAGACAAGTTAACCCTCCCAACCGGTAAGAAAACTCTCTCTCTCCGGGTAAGCCGGCTCCGATGATGTCAGGTCGATAGGGCATCTCCAAGACATCAGGCATATGAGCAGTCGCCGATGTATCAAGAATCGCAGTCTTAATTGGCGTTCCGTCTTCGGTGACACCGCTTGCTACGATATCTAAGACCTCAGAAACAAGAAAACCAGCATTCAACGCCGTCGCTTCACCTGGCTCCAAATACACTTGCTTGCCCCATTTTTGCTGAAAGCGATCTACGAGCTCAACCAACTTTTCCACATCGTAATCTGGGCGTGTAATATGATGCCCGCCGCCGAAATTCACCCACGATACGCGACAGATTTCATCCGCGAATTGTTCTTCGACAGCCCGCAGGGTTCTTTCCAAAGCATCACTATTCTTTTGGCAAAGATTATGAAAGTGAATCCCCTTGAGGTGTCGCCATTCCTCTTCGGTTAGCGCGGCCGATTTCAAGTCAGTCCCGCGAATTCCTAATCGTGATCCTGGTGCGCATGGGTCATAAAGAGCCGTCTCAACTTCGCGATGCTCGGGGTTGATTCGCAATGCCATTTCAATCGGCTGGCCTTGGCGAGGATGTGCCAGCACCAAGTCTCGATACCGGCGAAATTGATGAATGGAATTAAAAACAAGGTGATCCGGAAGTGGCTCACCCCACTCATCCTCTGAGCGAATCACTGCCCCTTGCTGAGATTCCGGCATGCCCAGTAACTCGGCCATATCTAGCTGAGAATAGGCTGGAGCGTAGACATGTACTTCTTTGCCAAAATACTCTCTTCCTAGAGCAGCTTCTGCGTAAGAACTGCAGGTCACGCCACTAAGATAGTCCCGGGCAATATCGAAAACGCTCCACATAGCGAAGCCCTTCAATGCCAACAGAACCCTCGCCCCCGTACGACTTTCTATTCCGGAAAGCTTGCTCAGATTGCGACGAAAGAGAGCTTCATCGAGAACAAAGCTCGGCGAAGGCACGCCAAAAGGGTCAAACGCCACGCCAGCCCGTAGCTCTTCTGGAAGAGTACGCGGACTCAATCGAGTTCCTTCACGTGAAAAGGCAGACCATGCCGAGAGAGTAAATCGAGAAATGGCTCCGGGTCCATTTCCTCAATATTAAAAACCCCAGCGCCCTTCCATTGACCGGTCATCATCATGGCCGCGCCCACGCAAGCAGGCACGCCAGTAGTATAACTAATCGCTTGAGAGCGAACCTCTTGATAGGCCTCGGCGTGATCGGCAACATTATAGATAAAGACCTTCTTGCGCTTGCCGTCTTTTTTACCCTCAATCAGACAGCCAATGCAGGTCTTGCCCGTGTAGTTTTTGGCGAGGCTTGCT